>NZ_PQLN01000040.1:0-38801 GCF_002919855.1 Aeromonas sp. ASNIH8
CGGGGCTGCATAGGCGTCATGTTCATAGAAAAACGCCCCAGGCCATCGAGACCCAGGGCGGTGAAGATATCAAAGACCCGTTTTCCGGTAAATCGCAATGCGGCTCCGCTTAAGTGAACAGCATTGCCGCAACTGCGGGCTTTTTTTATGGACCACGGGCAGGCTCAGCGCCCCAGGTACTCTCTGTCGAAGAAGGTGTTGACCCAGTGGGGGCGATAGACGGCGAGCAGGGTCATGGTCATGCCGTTGAGGAGCGCCTCGGGGAAGAGCAGCAGCGGCCAGATGGAGAGGTAGTCGGCGCTGATGGTGTGCCAGGAGTAGGTGCCGCTCACCCCCAGCAGCAAGGCGCTGGCGATCACCTTGGCCGAGATGCTCAGCGCCCCCCCGAGAAATGCTGCCACGAACAGATAGACGAAGAGGTGGCGAGGCAGCCAGGCCCAGCTCCCCAGAAACAGCAGCCAGCTGGTGGCCACCGGCAGGGCAACGCCGATGAGGGCCTGCGAGCCGATGTCGGCCAGGGGGATGACCCCGAAGTAAGCGAGGAGCAGCAGGGTGAGGCAGGGGGCGAGCAGGGCGAGGCGCCAGCCCAGCAGCAGGGTCAGGCTGGTGAGGCCGAGAAAGTGGATCTCGAGCCCCTCGTGCAACCCGGCCCGCAAGGTCCACAGCGGTACCAGCACGATGGCGCCGCCGAGGCAAAGATGCTGATAGAGCGGGTGGGCGCCAAGGGTGCGCAGCAGGGAGGCATTCAGACTGAAGGCGAGCAGCACCAGCCAGAGCAGGAGGGCGGCAACTTGTCCTTCACTCATGAGCGGTTCCCCCGGATGCGGCTGTCGGTGATGGCGCCGTGGCGAACGCCGGCGCAATGAAAAGAGGCCGCCCTCTGCCGGGCGGCCTCCTGTCTCAATACTTCACGTTGGGGTGATACTTGCCAAGGATGCCCTGGACCCTGTCCATGGTCTCCTTGCTGGGGGGCTTGATGCCGACCAGATCATAGGTATCTCCCAGCACGTCCCACTTGTGCTTGCCAAGTTCGTGGTAGGGCAGCAGCTCCACCTTCTCGACGCACTCCCCCAGCTCGGCGATGAACTGGCCGAGTCCTTCTGCGCTCTCGTCATCGTCGGACCAGGTGGGTACCACCACGTAGCGGATCCACATGGTCTGACCGCGGGAGGCCAGGTAGCGGGCGAACTCCAGGGTGTATTTGTTGCTGACGTGGGTGAGGGGGATGTGCTTCTCGTCGTTGATCTGCTTGATGTCGAGCAGCACCAGATCGGTGTTGTCCAGCACCCGGTCGAGCAGCTCGTCGTAGTGACGCACGAAACCGTTGGTGTCGAGGCAGGTGTGGATCCCCTGGGCCTTGCAGGCGGTGAACAGTTCGGCGATGAACTCCTGCTGCAGCATGGCCTCGCCGCCGGAGGCGGTCACGCCACCGCCGGAGGCATTCATGAAGTGGCGATAGCTGGTGAGATCCTTCATCAGCTCGGGCACGGTGACCTCGCGGCCGCCCTGGGTGTCCCAGGTGTCCCGGTTGTGACAATACTTGCAGCGCATCAGGCAGCCCTGCATGAACACGATGAAGCGGATGCCGGGGCCGTCGACGGTCCCGCAGGTCTCGACGGAGTGGATCCGGCCAATGATGTCGGTAGTGCCGGTGTCGCTGGCTTCAACGGTCGGGATCCGCTGCGTGCCGGGGGTGGCAGGTCCCTTGGATTCAACGGCGGGGATCCGGTTAATGACTGACATAGACGACTCCAATGGTGCGGACAAGGTTCGAGCGGTCGTTATTTTATGACAGAAAGCCCTATAAATCCTACCAGTTTAGCCCGCAGGGGTGGCACCCAGCAGGCTCTCCAGTGCCTTGACGGGGAGCGGCCGGCTGGTGAGGAAGCCTTGATAATGCTGGCATCCCAGGGCCTTGAGCACGGCGAGCTGCTCCTCTTCCTCCACCCCTTCGGCGGTGACGGTGAAACGAAACACCCGGGCGAGATCCAGGATGGCCTTGACGATGGCCTTGTCCTGTTCGCTGTGGACCAGGGTCTGGATGAAGCTTCTGTCGAGCTTCACCTCGTCGGCGGGCAGATCCCGCAGATAGGCCAGGGACGAGTAGCCCGTGCCGAAGTCGTCGATGGAGATGAGCAGGCCAAGGGCCTTGAGCTGGCGGATCCTGGCGATGCACTCCAGCCGGTTTTCCAGCACCACGGACTCGGTGATCTCCAGCAGCAGGCGCGACGGGGGCACCCCGGTGTCCCGCAGAATGTACTCCACCTGCTGCACGAAACCGGCGGTGTGGAACTGGCGGGCGCTGACGTTGACCGACAGATGGGGGATGGCGAGACCGTTGTTGAGCCAGAAGCTGTACTGGGCGCAGGCGGTCTTCATCACCCAGTAGCCTATCTCCTGGATCAGGGTGGTCTCCTCAGCGATGGGGATGAACTCCCCGGGGGGCACCATGGTGCCGTCGGCCTTCTGCCAGCGCAGCAGCGCCTCTATGCCCGAGAGCGTGCCGTTGTCGACCCGGTATTGGGGCTGGTAGTGCAGCACCAGCTCGTTGTTGCGCAGGGCATCGCGCAGCTGGTTGTTGAGAGAAAGCTTGCTCTTCTCTTTTTCCGCCATGGCTTCACTGAAGAAGATATGGTTGCCCTGGCTCGCGCGCTTGGCCATGTGGACGGCGGTATCGGCCTGCTGCATCAGGACAAGGTGATCCTTGTCGTCATCGCTGAACAGGCTGATCCCCACGGAGGCGCTGCAGTGCAGCTTGTGATCGCCGATGTCGAAGGGGGCACGGAAGATCCCCATCAGCTCCCGGGCAAAGTGCTCCGCCAGGATCTTGGCGGTGATATAGCCCTGGCCCAGTGCCGTGAAGAGCAGGGCAAATTCGTCACCCGAGGTGCGGGCGAGCACCAGGTTCTCCTGGGGCAGGGACTTGAGTCGCACCACCACGGCCTGGAGCAGCAGATCGCCGCAGGCGTGACCGAGGGAGTCGTTGATGGATTTGAAGTTGTCCAGATCCAGCAGCAGCAGGGCCCCCCACTGACCACTCGGGGCCTGCAGGGTGCGCTGCATGATGTCGGTCAGGCTGCGCCTGTTGTAGAGATCGCACAGGTCGTCGTAGTAGGCGAGGCGCTCGATGTGGCGGGCGGTCTCCTTCTCCTGGGTGATGTCGTGGAAGCTGCAGACGAAGTGGCTGATCTCCTCCTCCTCGTCCTTGACCCCGCTCACCATGAGCCGCACCGGGAAGAGGTGTCCCTCCCTGTGCAGGCATTGTTCCTCCCCGAGCCAGTATCCCTGCCGGTTGACCGCCGCGATCACCTCCTCCTTGAGGGTGTCGCCATAGTAGGTGGGCCTCAGGGCGTCGATGTGCAGGCCCAGCATCTCCTCGCTGGCAAAGCCGGTGATGCAGCTGAAGGAGGCATTGACCTTGAGGATGATGCCCCCGTGATCCATCACCAGCAGGCCGTCGTGGGTGTTGAAGGCCACTTCGGCCAGGCGCAGGGCATCGTCATTGGCCAGGCGCTGCAACTCGCTGGCGGCCCGCTCGCGCTGTTCGTAGAGGACGTCCAGCAGGGGCGCGGGATCGGCCAGGGGGGTGGCGAGCAGCAGGGTGAGCTGCCCCAGGGGGAGACCGTTTGGCCCCGGGAAGGGGATGCCGACATAGGCCTTGGCGTCGAGGGCCAGCAGCAGGCTGGACTGGGGATAGCGCAGGGCCAGATCTTCCACGTAGAGACTCTGCCCGTGCTGGAAGATCTCCCGGCCCGGGCCGATGTCCATGGGCATGGGTTTGACGACGGCGAAGGCATCCCCCTCCACCACGCAGCGGGGAATGAGCCAGAGATCCTGACCGCGAGGCTGAAACTCGCCGATCCAGCCCCTGTGGGCACCGCTCAGGCCCATGGCCCAGCGCAGCAGGGCGCGGCAGTAATCGTTGCCGGTCAGGTTGGCAAGCCCGGGGGGGGGCGCGAGGTCCGGGGCGTCGGTCGCCACGGGGTCCGGCTGCCAGTGGCCGAGCAAGCGGGCGCAATGACGCACCAGTTGCAGGGTGTCATCGCTGATGAGGGTGCTCTCGGCATACTCCAGGCTGAGCACGCCGATGAGCTTCTCCTGCTCCAGCAAGGCGCCGTCCAGGCGGGAGCAGACATTGGCATCGGCCAGATAGTAGTGCTGGCTCAGCATGGGCTGGTGGGCCGCCTCCGAGAAACTCAGGGCGCCCCGGGCGCGCAGGGCCCGGATGTAACGGCTGTCTCCGCGAATGGCACCGAGCGCGTCCACCCCCAGGGTGAACACCGGGGTCAGCTGTTCGCCGCCAAGGGCGCCATGGGCCTGGTAGTGCCAGAGGATCAGGCGATCGGCCCCCAGGCACTCCTTGAGGCTCTCCAGCATGGCGTCATACTGCAGCTGGCTGGCCATCTGGCTCAGGCGCGGCAGTTGCAGGGACAGGCTGGCGGCGCTCTCCTGGGACTGGGTCTGCAGGCAGATGAGCCAGAAGGCGTCCTGCTCGTGGGAGAGGGAAATGTGCCAGAGGAGGGCGTCAAAGCGCAGCACCAGCTTGCCCCCCTTGCCACTGGCCAGCCGCTGCTCGATGGGCTGGCGCAGGGCGTCCGGCAATTGGGCCGGCCAGGCACTGCGAGGCTCGTCGAGCCAATGGAGCGGCGTCTGCATCACATCGGTCAGGGCGACCAGCCGTTGACTACGGGTATCCAGGCGGAAAAACAGGGGCGCCTGGCTGGCGGTCGGAAGATGGCTGAGCGCGGTAGACGACATGAACTGACACTATCCTGTTGAGCAATTGTCGGAGGGCAAGAATACTGCAAATCCGTGGCAAACAAAATTTCATTGAATTCTAAATTAGATAAGCCTAATTTATTGGTCATTTCCTGTTGAGTGGAGTCTTGCAGATGAAACGGATCCTGATTGTGGGTGGTGTGGCCGGGGGAGCGTCCGCCGCCGCCCGTGCCCGCCGTTTGAGCGAAGAGGCGGAGATCGTGATGTTCGAGCGGGGCGAGTTCGTGAGCTTCGCCAACTGCGGTCTGCCCTATCACATCGGGGGGGATATCCCGGATCGGGATGCCCTGCTGCTGCAGACGCCGCAAAGCTTCAAGCGCCGGTTCAACGTGGATGTGCGGGTGTTTCACGACGTCATCGAGATAGACAGGGCCGGCAAGAGCCTGCTGGTGCGCAACCTGCTGACCGGCGAAGAGCGGTGCGAAGCCTACGACGTGCTGCTGCTGAGCCCGGGCGCCGCCCCCATCCGGCCTCCCTTCCCCGGCATCGACAGCCCGGGGGTACACACCCTGCGAAGCATTCCCGACATGGATCGCATCCTGGCGGCGCTGGCGCACGACAAGCCCCGCCACGTCACCGTGGTGGGGGGCGGTTTCATCGGGCTGGAGATGATGGAGGCGCTGCACCAGCGCAAGCTGGCGGTCACCCTGCTTGAGCTCTCCGATCAGGTGATGGCGCCGGTGGACAAGGAGATGGCCAACCTGCTCCACGCCCGCATCCGCGAAGAGGGGGTCGATCTTCGCCTGCGCACCGGCCTCGCTGCCATCGAGAGCCTGGAGGTGCCTGCCGAGAAGACCGCCGCCGTGGCGACCGCCCAGCGGGGTGGACTGCGCCTGACCCTGAGCGACGGCTCTCATCTCGACACCGGCCTGCTGATCCTCGCCATCGGCGTCAAGCCCGAGACCCTGCTCGCCGCCAAGGCGGGACTGGTGCTGGGGCCGCGGGGCGGCATCAAGGTGGATGCGGGCATGCGCACCTCGGATCCCTGCATCTTCGCGGTGGGGGACGCGGTGGAGGAGACCGACTTCGTCACCGGCGAGTCCGTGCTGATCCCGCTGGCGGGCCCCGCCAACCGCCAGGGGCGCATCGCCGCCGACAACATGCTGGGGCGAAGCGAAACCTACAAGAAGACGCAAGGAACCGCCATCTGCAAGCTGTTCGATCTGGCGGTGGCGAGCACGGGGCTGAACGAGAAGCGGCTGGTGCAGCTGGGGCTGCCGTTCGAGAAGGTCTATGTCCACCCGGGCAGCCACGCCGGCTATTATCCTGGCGCCCATCCGGTCAGCCTCAAGCTGCTGTTTGCCCCGGATGGCAAGATTTACGGCGCCCAGGCCATCGGCAAGGATGGCATCGACAAGCGCATCGACGTGCTGGCGGTGGCCCAGCGCGCCGGCCTCACCGTATTTGATCTGCAGGATCTGGAGCTCACCTATGCGCCGCCCTTTGGCTCGGCCAAGGATGTGATCAACATGGCGGGCTTCGTGGCGAGCAACCACCTGAAGGGGGACACCCTGCTCTGCCACGCAGCCGAGGTGCTGGCTCGCCACCCCCATCAGCAGGTGGTGGATGTGCGAAATGGCCCCGAACTCGACAAGCTGGGTCGCATCCCGGGGGCGCTGCACATTCCTCTGGACGAACTGCGCGGCCGTCTTGATGAGCTGCCCAAGGATAAAGAGCTGCTCATCAGCTGCCAGGTGGGACTGCGGGGACACGTGGCCTGCCGTCTGCTGAGCCAGCACGGTTTTCGGGTCAAGAACCTCTCCGGCGGTTTCAAGACCTGGCAGACGGTGATCGCCGAGTAGATCCTCCAGGCTGACATGGCCCGATTGATCACTCTGTATGCAAACGGGCCACTCCAGTGAGTGGCCCGTTTCTTCATCAGGGGTCGATCCCGATCAGGCTGCCGCGTCGCCGAGGGGCGTGCGGATAGGGTGTTGCCGCACCGCCACAGGGGATGAAGGAGGGGAGGCTACTGCGCCGCGTTGGCCGGGGCATCGTCGACCCAGGCCATGAAGATGCGATAGCCGATGGAGAGCAGGGTCGCCCCGATGAACATGCCGAGGATGCCATTGGTGGCCATGCCGCCGAGGGCCCCCAGCAGCACTACCGGCATGGGCGCATCGACGCCACGCCCCAGCAGCAGGGGCTTGAGCACGTTGTCGGCCATGCCGGCCACGACCAGCAGCACTGAGTAGATGACGTTGAGCAGGGTGCCGTGATCCCCCGCCATCCACATGAAGGCGATGGCCGGTCCCGTGACCAGGATGACGGGGACCTGGGCGATGCCCAGGATCAGCGCCAGGACGAAGAAGATGCCGACCGCCGGGATCCCGGCGAGGGACATGATGACGCCAGCCAGCAGGGCCTGGATGAAGGCGACCCCGATGACCCCCATGGCCACGGCCCGGATGGTGCTGGTGCACAGCTTGGTCAGGGCGAGGCCCTTGCGCTCATCGGTGATGCGCATGGCGATGCGCTCGGCGCTGATGGCACCCGGTGCACCCCAGGCCATGATGATACCAGCCACGATGAAAGAAGCGACGAAGCCCAGCAGGCCGCCCCCCATGCTGGCGAGCATGGTGACAGTCTGCTTGGCCATGTCGCCGAGCTGCGGCTTGTAGCTGATGAGGAGGCTCGGCAGATCCACGGATGCCTTGGTCCATAAGGCGTGCAGCTTGGCACCGATCAGCGGGATGCTGGCGATGTCGGCGGAAGGTGCCGGAATCACCAGAGTGTTGTTGTTCACCTTGTCTATCAGGGCGCTGACGCTGTCACCCAGGGAGCCGAGCATGGCCACGGTGGGGGCCACGATGAGCAGGATGCCCAGCAGGACCAGCAGGGTGGACGACTGACCCTGTTTTCCCCCGAGTCTGGCGGCAAAGCGCTGATGGAGGGGGTAAAGGGTGACCGCCAGGATCAGGGCCCACAGCATCATGTTCATGAAAGGGGAGAACACGGTGAAGCAGAACGAGCCTAGCGCCAGAATAAGACCAAATTTGATGAACATGTCCAGGAATCGGGCAACCAATCTTTTTTCGACGAGGGACAGATCGTTATTTTCCATGCTGATATGACTCCAGAGAGGGATGGATGCATGACCCCGCTGACCCTGTGTAAACTCAAGGTCGGCATTCTGGTCGATGGACAATTAATAAGTTTGTTTTCAATGGTTGAGGCATACATCGAGCGCACCTGCACGTTATGTATGGCACAGGTGTTCAAGGCTTAAAAAATATTTATCTGCTTGATATGTCGTTGATTGGAAGGCCTGCGTTGAGCAGGGCCGAGCATAATGAATGGCCCGATCACGCACAAGTGAACAGTGGTGCCCGGTTTAGCCCGGGTTCAGAAAATCACGACAATCCTCTTTCATGGAACAGGAGATCGCATACGGGGCCTCGAATAAACCTCGCGCTTCACGGGGCGTCGTGCCCGCGTCCGTGGCGATGTAGGCATCTCTGTTGGCCGATGCCGCCCGATATGGCAGTTGGTGTTCCCGGGAGCGACGCTTTATTCTATTGGCTCCTGCGCTGCGGCGATCCAACCCGGGATGAACACCATGCACCTCTCTCTCTCCTGCCCCGTGACTCGTCTTCCCCGTGTGGCCTGGCTGGCTGCGCTGCTGCTGGCCGGTTGCGGCCCCGACAAGCCTGTCAGCCAGGTTCCGACCACCGAATCCACTGCCCGGCAGGAGGCAGGGGAGCCGAGTTCAGTCGTGCAAGCCAATGCTCGCCAATATCGCGATGCCCCGGCGCTGGCGCTGGTCTTCTCCGGCCCATTGGCGCCCAAGGCAAACTGGCAGAGCTGGCTTTCTGTGAGTGAAGGGGGCAAGCAGGTGCAGGGGGAGTGGATCCTCGCCGACGATGGCCGCACCCTCTATTTCCCGAACGTTCAGCCCGACAAACGCTACGAGGTGAGCCTCAAGGCTGGGCTGGGCCCATCCCCCCAGCGCTGGACCCTCAAGACTCGGCCGCTGGAGGTGGGGGCGTCGTTTACCGCGAGCGGCATGGTGTTGCCGCTGCGCGACGAGCTGCGCCTGCCCATCAGCGCGGTCAATGTGGACGAGGTCAATATCGACTTCTTCCGGGTCGATGCGGAGTATCTGCCCCGTTTCCTGGCCGAGTATCGCCCCGGTGCCGGCATGGGCAACTGGGAGCTTGAACAGATCACCAAGCGGGCCAAGCGGGTGTTCAGCGGCCGTTACGCGCTGGAGCTCGATGCCAACCGGCGCGAGACCCGCCTCATCAATGTGAAGGAGCCGCAGCTGGCGGAGGCTGGCGTCTACTTTGCGGTAATGTCCCCCCTTGGCAACTACGACTGGCGCAAGGAGACCACCTATTTCGCGGTGAGCGACATGGGGCTCAGTGCCCGCCGTTACCGCGATGAGCTGGAGGTGTTCGTCAGCTCCCTGGCCAGCGCCGACCCCCTCAAGGATGTGCAGCTCTCCCTGCTCGACCAGAAGGGCAACCGGCTGCAGGTGCAAACCACCGACCCCCAAGGTCATCGCCGTTTCGATCAGGTGCAGGGGGCTCGCCTGCTGCTGGCCGAGCAGGGCAAGCATCTGGCGGTGCTGCGCCTCGATGGTGCGGCCCTCGATCTCTCCACCTTCGATCTCGGCACCCAGCCCTGGCAGGCCCAGCAACTCTATCTGTTCAGCGGACGCGATCTCTATCGCCCCGGCGAGCGGCTCGACAGCGAGATCCTGCTAAAAGGGCAGGATGGCCAGCTGCTGCCGGGCATGGCGGTGGAGCTGGAGGTGAAACAGCCGGACGGCCAGCTGCTCGAACAAAAGCGCCTGCTGCCGGACAATTTGGGCGCGGCCCACTACGGCCTGCATCTGCCGGATGATGCGCCGCTCGGGCGCTGGACCATCAACCTCAAGACTGCCGCCGGCAGCCGTTTCGAGTGGCCTTTCCTGGTGGAGGAGTTTTTGCCGGAGCGCCTGAAACTGCAGCTTGGCAAGGGGCCGGATGGGGAAGTGACGAGTCTGGACGCCGCCCTCACTCTGCCGCTGCAAGGGGACTATCTCTACGGCGCACCAGCCAGTGCCACCAAAGCCAAGGCGGAGGTGAAGTTAAGCCGCGCCACCATGCCCTTTACCCAGTGGCAGGAGTTCACGCTGGGTGACGTGCTGCTCGCCGAGCAGGCCAAGGATCTCGAGGCGCTCAGTCTCACCCTCAATGAGCAGGGGCAGGGGACTTTTTCGCTTGCTGATGAGCTCGATGGGGTGCGTGCCCTCGGGCCGCTGGAGGTGGCCTATCGGGTGTCGCTCTCCGAGCCCGGTGGCCGCGCCGTCAATCGCAGCCGCACCCAGTATGGCTGGCCCGCAGGCAGCCAGTGGCCAGCGCTCAAGGCCGATTTCGTAGCGGAGCGGGTGGAAGGGGGCAAGCCGCTCCCCTTCCAAATCCTCAACCTCGATGAGCAAGGCCAGCCGGTGGCGGGGGCGGTGAAGGTGCGCCTCATCAACGAGTACCGCGACTACTACTGGCACTACGCCGATGGGGAGGGGTGGAAGTACGAGTTCAACAGCCAGCCCTATCTGGAGCAGGAGCAGACCCTGCAGCTGGATGGCAAGGGGCCGACCCCGCTCACGCTGCAACTGGCGGCGGGCTGGTATCGGTTGGAGGTGGAGAACAGTCAGGGCCATCAATCCAGCCTGCGGGTGGAGATCGGCAGCTACGCCTGGGGCGGCGGTGGCGAGCAGGCGCGGCCTGACAAGATTGCCATCACCCTCGACAAGCGCGCCTATCAGGCGGGTGACAAGGCCAAAGTGACCCTGGTGGCCCCGCGCCCCGGCAAGGGGTTGCTGCTGGTGGAAGATGGCGACGGCCTGCGCTGGTGGCAGCGCATCGAGCTCAAGGGGGCCGGTGGCGATGCCAAGGATGCCCGCGGCGAGTTCGAGATCCCGGTCAGCCCCGAGTGGCAGCGCCATGATCTGCATATCTCGGCCCAGATTGCCGCGCCAGACAGTGACTCAAAGCCGGTGAGCCAAAAGAGTGTGCAAAGCCTGCGCTCGGTCGGTCTGGTGCCGCTCACCCTGGATCGGGAAGCGCGCCGTCTTCCGCTTACCCTGAGCGCGCCGGACAAAGCGGTGCCGCTTACCCGGCTGGAGGTGATCGCCACCTCTACCCCCAACAGTCAGGGGCGGGTGGTGCTGGCGGCGGTGGATCGGGGTGTGCTCAATATCAGCGACTACCAGCCCCTCGACCCGTTCGAGATCTTCTTTGGTCGCAAGCGCTTCGCCCAGGATTTGTTCGACAACTACGGTCAGGTGATCCCGCCACAGGATGGCAAGCTGGCTCGCCTCAACTACGGGGGTGACCGGGCGCCGCTGAAAAAGGGCGGCGCGCTGGAGAGCCGGGTCGAGATAGCCGCACTGTGGAGCGGCGAGGTGAGTTTTGACGAGCAGGGCAAGGCGGTGATCCCGCTCGATCTACCCAACTTCAACGGCGAACTGGCGCTGATGGCGCTGGCCTGGAACGAACAGCAGGTGGGTGAGGCCGAGCGCGCCGTCAAGGTAGTGGCGCCCCTGGTGGCCGAAATTGGCTGGCCGCGCTTTGGCGCCAGAGGGGATGAGACCCGGGCGCTGATGCAGCTGCGCAACATGAGCGGTGAGGATCAGACCCTCTCCCTTGCCTGGACCCTCAACGGCGGGCTCAAGGCAAACGGCGAGCTGCCCGGCACCCTGTCCCTTAAAAATGGCGAGGAGCAGTGGCTGACCCTGCCGCTCACCGTGACCGGGGCGAGCGGTGTGGCAAGCCTGCAGTTGGCTGCCAGCGGCAAGGGTTTTGCGATAAGTCGCGACTGGTCGCTACCGCTGCGCTCCCCCTGGCCTGCCGAGACTCGCCAGCGCTACCAGATGCTGGCTCCCGGCCAAGAGATGAGCTTTGCGCCAGCTGAGCTGGCCGGGCTGGATCGTGCCAACCTGCAGGGGCTGCTCAGCCTCTCCGGCACTCCCCCCTGGGATCCGGCAGCCCAGTGGCAGGCGCTGGCCGACTACCCCTATGCCTGTCTGGAGCAGACCTTGTCCCGAGCCTGGCCTTACTTGCTGACCACGGCCGATGAGCGGGCCGCCTGGCACAAACCCGCAGCGGGCAAGAAAGCGGCGAGCGAGGCGGATGTGCAACGCGCCCTGCTGCAACGGCTGCAGCGGTTGCAACTGCCCAGCGGCGGCTTTGGCCTCTGGGATGGTCGCTCCGACGAGGAGCAGTGGCTCACCGCCTATGCCGCCGACTATCTGCTGGCGCGCAAGGAGGCGGGCGACGCCGTGCCGGAGGCGATGCTCAATCAGGCGCTGAACCGGTTGCAGAGCTATCTTACCGACAGTCAGTATGGTGAGCGCTGGAGCAGTGCTCCCGAGCACAGCCGGCTGGCCTATCAGGCCTACAGTGCCTATGTGCTGGCCCGGGTGGGCAAGGCGCCGCTCGCTACCCTGCGCCTTGTCTGGGAGCAGCAGGCCGATCACGCCCGCTCGGGTTTGCCGCTCTTGCACCTCTCCCTGGCCCTCTCGGCCATGGGGGATGAGCAGAACGCCGCCAAGGCCCTCAGCCGGGCATTGGCGACCGAGCGCGGGGACGATTATCTCGGGGATTACGGCTCGCCGCTGCGCGATCAGGCCCTTGAGCTTTCGTTGTTGCGCCAGCACAAGCTGGCTGCGGAGCGCTGGCAGGCCCTCAGTGCCAAGGTGGCCGACACCCTGGCTCATCGTCAGTGGCTCAGCACCCAGGAGCGGCTCGCCCTGCTGCGACTGGCCCGCGTCGATCCGGCCGTCGACTGGCAGGCCAGGGTGACCTCCTCTCTTGGCAGTGGATCCCTGAGCGGTTCGGCTCCGCTGCAGCAGGGCGCCCCAGAGGCACTGGCCGCGAGCACCGTCACCAACGAGGGCAAGGGATCCCTCTATGTGCAGCGCACCCTCATCGGCTATCCCGAGCAGGCTCCTACCCGGTTGAGTCAGGGGATAAGCGTGACCCGCAGCTGGTTCAACAGCGACGGTCAGCGTTTTGACCCGACCAAGGTGAAGGTGGGCGATCTGGTGGTGGTGCGGCTCAATGTCAGCAGTGAATCGGCGGTGCCCGATGCCCTGCTGGTGGAGATGGTGCCCGCCGGCTTCGAGCTGGAGAATCCGGCCCTTGGCAACAGCATCAAGCTCGAAGAGCTCTCCATCGAGGGGAAACCGGCGTGGCAGAGCGAGTGGAACGACTACCTCAAGCATCAGGAGTTTCGCGATGACCGCTACACGGCGGCGCTGGATCTGAGTGCCGGGAGCAACCAGCAACTGGTCTACCTGATGCGGGCGGTGACGCCGGGTCGCTATCTGGTGCCGCCGACCCAGGTGGAGGATATGTACCGTCCCGAGATCCGGGCTGTGGGTGAGGATATCCACGAGGTGCGTATCTCTGAGTAACACACCCTCCCTTGAGCGGGTTCGCCCGCTCACTTTCTGGCAGCGTGGCTGGCTGAGCCTGGGTCGCACTGGCCGCGCTTGCTTGCATTGGCTTGGTGGCCTGCCACGTTGGCTGCGCTTTTCGGTGCTGGGCGTTGTAGCACTGCTCCTGTCATTGCTGGCGCTGGATCGACTCTTCCCGCCGCCGCCACTCGATCCAGCCTACGCGCGGGTGGTGCTCGACATGAAGGGGCGACCGCTGCGCGCCTTTGCCGATACCAGCGGCGTGTGGCGTTACCCCGTGACCCTGGAGCAGGTCTCCCCCCGCTATATCGAGGCGCTGCTCGGCTACGAGGATCGCTACTTCTGGCGTCATCCCGGGGTCAATCCGGTGGCCATGGTGCGCGGGATCTGGCAGTGGCTGCATTACGGACGCGCTGTGTCGGGGGGCTCGACCCTCACCATGCAGGTGGCGCGCCTTATCGAGCCCTACCACAGGAGCGTGCCCGGCAAGCTGCGCCAGATGGCCCGTGCGCTGCAGCTGGAGTGGCACTACGATAAGCGCACCCTGCTCACCGTCTACCTCAACCGGGCGCCGTTTGGCGGCAATCTGGAGGGGGTGCAGGCGGCAAGTTTTGCCTATCTCGGCAAGAGCGCCGCCAAGCTGACCCATGCCGAGGCGGCGCTGTTGGCGGTGCTGCCCCAGGCCCCCAGCCGCAACCGGCCGGACCGGCATCCCGAGCGGGCCCGCACCGCCCGCGACAAGGTGATGCAGCGGCTGGTGGCGCAGGGCGTCTGGCCAGAACAGGTTTGGCTGGAGGGACGCATCGAGCCTGTGCTGGCCCGCGGTCACTTCACGCCGATGGAGGCGCCGCTCTTTGCCCGCCTCGCCGCCGACCATCAGGCCGGGGCGCTGGTGCGCACCACCATCGACGGGGATCTGCAGCGCTGGCTGGAGGGGCGGGTGGCGAGCTATATCCGTCGCTTCCCCGAGCAGACCTCAGCGGCGTTGCTCCTGGTCGACAACAAAACCATGGCGGTGCGCGCCTATGTGGGCAGCGCCGAGTATGGCAATCTGCGCCGCCACGGTTATCTGGACATGGTGCAGGCGATCCGCTCTCCCGGCTCTACGCTGAAGCCCTTCATCTACGGTCTGGCGATGGACGAGGGGCTGGTGCACTCGGCCTCTCTGCTCTCCGATGCGCCAAGGCTGGGCTCGGACTATCGCCCCGCCAACTTCTCCGGTGCCTTTCAGGGGCCGGTGACGCTGGCCCAAGCACTGCAGCAATCCCTCAACGTGCCGGCGGTGCAGGTGCTGGAGGCGCTCGGGCCGGACAAGCTGGTCAGCCGCCTCGACAACGCCGGGGTGAGACTGGCGCTCGTAGGCAAGCCCAATCCGGCTATTGCGCTCGGGGCAGCGGGCATTCGGCTCGAGCAGCTGGTGGCGCTCTACAGCGCACTGACCCGGCAGGGGCAGGTGGCGATGCCGGTCTGGCTGGCGGGGCAGCAGGTGGTGTCACGCCCCTTGCTGAGCCCGGGGGCCGCCTGGATCATCTGGCAGATATTGAGCGCCCAGGGGCGCGCGGATCAGCCCTTTGCCAGTGAGGCGACCGGCCGGGTCAACCGGCTGGCCTGGAAGACCGGCACCAGCTATGGCTATCGCGACAGCTGGGCGATGGGGGTCTCCGGTCGCTGGACCATCGGCGTCTGGTTGGGGCGCCCCGACGGCACTCCCATGCCCGGTTTTTACGGCCAGAGCGCGGCGGTGCCGCTGCTGCTCTCGGTTTACTCGCGATTGGCTGACAACAGCCCTCTGCCGATGCAGCCCAACACGGTCAGCGAAGCGGAGATCTGCTGGCCGCTGGGGCGCAGGGTGAGCGCGACCCTGCCTGAGACCTGTTTGCAGCGCCAGAGCGCCTGGTTGCTGGAAGGGCGCGATCCCCCCACCTTGCCAGATCCCATGGACTGGCCCTCGCCGCTGCGCCAGGTCGCACTGACCGTTGCGGGCAAGCCGACGCTGACACGTTGCCAGGATGCGGCGCAATCCGGTTTTCGGGCCCTGTGGCCGCTGTCGCTGGAGCCGTGGCGCACGCCCGGCGAGCGGCGTCAGGCGCTGCTTGCCAGCGGCTGCGCGGGGGAGGGGCAGAGCGCCGAGCTGCAGGCCCCCATCCGCATCCTGGCGCTGGGGGAGGGCAATCTTATCCGCAGCCAGCGCTATCGGCTGCAGCCCAGGGTGCTGGGGGGCGTCGGCAAGCCGGCCTGGTTTCTCAACGGCCAGCGGCTGCGCTGGGACGGGGATCAGGTGTTGAGTGAGGCGGGTCGCTACCAGCTGGTGGTGGTGGACGAGGCGGGCAACAGCGATCGCATCGAGTTTCGGCTGGAAAATCCCTCCTGAGGGGGCTCCATGGCAGGCGCCAGAATATTGACGACATCGGGGATGGCTCCGATGCCAGGGGTTATCCACCTTCGGCTGGGCGCCGACCGGCTCAGGGCTTGACCTGGCCCAGTCGGGTGAAGAAGTGCTGACTCTTGCGCTGGTGGAAGTGGCTCTTCTTGATGGGGTGAAACACCAGGGGGCTGTCCGGGTGGCTCGCCTTGAGGCGGTGGATCATCGCCATGGCGGGCAGGCTGGTGCTGATCAGGGTGGTGAGCGGCAGGCTGACCGTCTCGGGCCCCAGCAGCGGGTTGAGCCCCTGCTGTGCCTGCTCGAAACGGGTCAGCACGGCGGGCTCGGCGTAGCCGCTGCCCAGCATGGCGAGCAGGGCGTCGAGGGCCTGATGGAACTCGGCCAGCTGTTGGCGAAAACCGCTGCGCCCGCGCAGGGCAATAAGCTCTGCAATGGGGATCTCGCTTAAGTTGGCGGGCACTCGCAGCGGGATCTCGAGGTGGAAGCAATCCTGACCGCCGCGGTTGTGATAGCGCGATTCGAGCAGGTGCAGCAGCCGGTCCAGATAGTCGTGATCCGTAATCAAGGCCCCCTCATTGGCGAGTGCCCACTCGCGGGCGAGGCGCATTGAGAGCAGGTTGGCAAAGCGGCGCGCCATCCTGAACCCGCCCTCCTCCAGGCTGGCAAAACCGTGAGCCAGACAAAAGCCGTGCAGCCGCTCCAGCCCCGCCTGGGCAGGACAGAAGCAGTCGTGGTTGGCCGGCGTGCGCCAGCGACCGATCAACTCCTTGTTGCCAAACACCTTGTGGCGGACGAAGTCGGGAGTGAGCAGGCCGGCAATCTGGTTCTCGATCTGGGGCGTGATGGCGGCGAAGAAGGCGGGCGCTGGCGGTTCGGCCAGCAGGTCGGTCTGCCGGCGCAGGGTCTCCAGCAGGGCGGTGAGGCCGCTCTTTTCACTGACGGTGAAGACGAAGGCGAGCCGCTCCAGATAGAGCAGGGCAAACTTGAGCCAGAGTTCATCCCGCACTTCCATGCCGGGGTAGTAGATATGGGTTTTCATGGGTGCCGTGTTGCCGGGGCGCAGGCTGGGGAATATACGCAAGATGGCCAGGGTGCGGCAAACATTGCGTGGGGGAATGTGAGCGGCCGCTCATCCAGTAGGCGCTGGCCACAAAGTTCTGATATAATTCGCGCCCTTAAATCGAGGCCACCCGAGTCAATACCATGAAGTTCATTATCAAGCTGTTCCCGGAAATCACCATCAAGAGCAAGTCGGTTCGCCAGCGCTTCATCAAGATACTGCAGGGCAACATCCGCAATGTCCTGCGCCGCTTCGACGACGATGCCCGGGTGCGGATGGACTGGGACAAGCTGATCGTGAGCTCCCGCAATGACCAGTTCCGCGAGCAGGCCATCGAAGCCCTGGCCTGCATCCCCGGCATTCAGGCCTTCCTCGAGGTGCAGGCCAGCAAGTTTACCGACCTGCACGACATCTTCGAGCAGGTGAAAGCCGTCTGGGGTGATCAGCTCGAGGGCAAGACCTTCTGCGTGCGTGCCAAGCGCCACGGCAAACACGAATTCTCCTCGCTGGAGATTGAACGCTACGTGGGTGGCGGCCTGAACCAGCACTGCGTGAGCAACGGCGTGCGCCTCAAGAACCCGGACGTGAAGATCAACCTCGAGATCGACGGCGAGGAGCTCTTCATCGTCAGCGCCATCCATCAGGGCCTGAGCGGCATGCCCATCGCGACTCAGGAAGATGTGCTGAGCCTGCTCTCCGGCGGTTTTGACTCCGGTGTCGCTTCATTCCAGTTCATCAAGCGCGGCTGCCGCGTGCACTACTGCTTCTTCAATCTGGGCGGTGCGGCTCACGAGATCGGTGTCAAGCAGGTGGCCTATCACCTGTGGAACCGCTTTGGCTCCTCCCACCGGGTACGCTTCACCGCGGTGGACTTCGAGCCCGTGGTGGCCGAGATCCTCGAGAAGATCGACAACGGTCAGATGGGGGTGGTGCTCAAGCGGATGATGATGCGCGCCGCCGCCAAGGTGGCCGACGAGTTCCAGATCCCGGCCCTGGTGACCGGTGAGTGTGTGGGCCAGGTCTCCAGCCAGACCCTGACCAATCTGAACGTCATCGATCGGGTGACCGACAAGGTGATCCTGCGCCCGCTCATCACCTGGGACAAGCCGGACATCATCAGCGAGGCCCGTCGCATCGGTACCCTGGAGTTCGCCGAGACCATGCCGGAGTATTGCGGCGTCATCTCCAAGAAGCCGACCGTGAAGGCCGAGCTCTCCCGCATCGAGACGGAAGAGGCCAACTTCGACTTCGCCATCCTGGATAAGGTGGTGAGCGAGGCCCGCTACCTCGACATCCGTCGCATCGGCGAAGAGACTGCCGCGCAGGTGCAGGAGGTGGAGACCACCCAGGTGCTGGCCGCCAACGAAGTCATTCTGGACATCCGCTCCAGTGATGAGCGCGACGAGAAGCCGCTGGTGGTGGAAGGGCGCGACGTACTGCACATTCCCTTCTTCAAGCTGGCAACCGCCTTTGGCGATCTGCCGAAGGAGCAGACCTACCTGCTCTATTGCGATCGCGGCGTGATGAGCAAGTTGCAGGCGCTTTACCTCAAGGAGAAGGGCTTTGCCAACGTCAAGGTCTACCGTCCGTGATGTGACGGCAAGACGCGTATAAAAAATCCGGCCAAGGCGCCGGATTTTTTTATTTCAGATGTTCGGTGATGATCAGGGGCAGGGGACGGGGGTAAAGGTCTCCTGGCCCTGGCAGCGCCAGCCCATCTCGGCCTGACGCATCTGCCACAGGTTGTTGCTGCGAAACAGGGTCAGGATGTAGAGCATGTCGCTACGCTGGCCATCAAGGGCCACCGAGAGCACCAGATCGTTGTCCAGCTGTTGAGCATGGATACGGGTGGGTACATCTTTATGGCCGACGAAGCGGCGAGCCACTTCGCGATAGTCGTTGACCCAGCCTTGCTGACTGCTGCTCGCCTGACGGATCTGCTGGTTGAACTGCTGCACCGGGGTGGATGCCAGACGCCCGAACAGGGCCTGTGCCCCCGCATGAGCCGCCACCATCATCAGCGTCAGCGTGGTAATGAGCCCAAGTTTTTGCATGAGAGAATGCATTGAGAGAGTCCGGCTTGAAACGACCCCTGTATGACAACAGAAAAGCCGGCTTGGTTCAATCTTGTCCCTGCCGGGATGGGATCTCGCCCACTCTGAGGCTTCTCAATTGCGCTGCAGCGAGAAGGTGGGCAGGGAGAGATGCCAGTAGATGGCCGCCACGCGCAGGCCGAATACCCCCAGCATGCTGATGAGCATGGCGCTGACCCTGTCTACCCCGACCTCCAGTGACAGGGTATAGAGGATGCCCCCGAGGATGCAGGCGGTGGCGTAGATCTCCTTTTGCAGCACCATGGGCACTTCCCGGGCCAGCACGTCCCGGATCATGCCGCCAGCCACCCCTGTCATGGTGCCCATGAGGACGGCAATCAGCCCGGAGGTGCCGAAATTGAGCGCCTTCTGGGCGCCGATCACGGTAAAGAGTGCGAGACCGAAGGCGTCCGCCACCGGCAGCACATACCAGGGCATGCGGCGGGGCAACTTGACCATCCACATGCCGAGGAGGGCCGTGGCGATGACCACCCAGATATAGAGGGGATCGCGCACCCAGAAGACCGGGGTCGCCCCCAGGATCATGTCGCGGATGGTGCCGCCCCCGATGGCGGTCACCGCAGCCAGCACCATGACGCCGAAGCCGTCCATTCTGAGGCGCCCTGCCACCAATACCCCCGAAAACGCGAATACTGCAGTACCAAACATGTCGCTGATGTAAACAATCTGCTCAACCAGTGTCTGCATGGAGAACAACTCACGTCCAATAAGTGATGGGGCGGCGATTTTAGGGGCAAGGGGTGCGTGTGAGCAATGCCGGCATGCAAAAGTGGGAGCCAGAGCGGGTTTCTGGATGCAATGGTCTGGGCCGATAGACAGGCTGAGACTGCAGTGTGGCTGTTACCGGGAGAACATACAGATTTGTACATGATGAGGCGAAAAATCTTCTAAAGCATCGGGCGGTGGTGCCGTTACTAAGGGGGAAGCAAATGGAAGGGTGTCAGGAAATCCAACTTTTTGCAGTGCTGCGGATCTGGTCATCACCACGTTGAATCAGATCTGCCTCAGTCACCGGCAGCGGATTGGCCCTGCGGACTGAAGAGGGATCTCAATCGCCGTGCGCCCTGGGATCCGCAGTTTTAGACTTATCAGGAGAATTCATTATGTCCATGTACATCAGCACCAACGTCTCGTCCCTCAATGCCCAACGCAACCTGGCGAATTCCAGTAAATCCTTGGATACCTCCTATACCCGCCTTGCTTCAGGCCTGCGTATCAACAGCGCCAAGGACGATGCGGCCGGTCTGCAGATCTCCAGCCGGATGACTTCCCAGATCAACGGCCTGGACCAGGGCAACCGCAACGCCAACGACGGTATATCTATGGCTCAGACTGCGGAAGGGGCCATGGACGAAGTAACTTCCATGCTGCAACGCATGCGCACCCTGGCACAACAGTCTGCCAATGATACAAACAGTGATGACGATCGTGCCGCTTTGCAGAAAGAGGTAGTTGCACTGCAGGAGGAAATTACTCGGATCGGTAGCGATACCACCTTTGCAGGCACGAATCTCTTTGCTGCTGATAAAACATACGACTTCCAAGTTGGAGCTGATGCTAATCAAATTATTAGTGTCGATCTCAAAGCAATGAGCGCTGCCACATTGGGAGTTGACGCATATGACATATCAGATAAGACTGGGGCCCAAACTGCGCTGGCCGACATCGATGACGTGATTAAAGAAGTGGATGGCTATCGTGCCGATCTGGGTGCGGTGCAAAACCGGCTGGATTCCACCATCCGCAACCAGTCCAATATCTCGGAAAACGTCAGTGCTGCCCGTTCCCGTATCCGCGATGCGGACTTCGCGACCGAGACTGCGAACATGACCAAACAGAACATTCTGCAGCAGGCTGCCTCCAGCATCCTGGCCCAGGCCAACCAGCGTCCGCAGTCGGCCCTGTCGCTGCTGGGTCGCTAAATCGGTCCTGATTAACCTCTGAATAAGGAGCGGCAGATGGCCAATGAACCCATCGTCATGGCTTCTACCTCGACGCTCACTTCCCATGGCGGCCCTCGGGCCGCCATGCCTGTTTCTGCGCCATCGGCCTCTGCTGAGGAGCAAACCGTCGAGCAGGTAAGCGCCGACCTGGCAAACAAGACTGCGAAGGAAGAGCCTTCGAAGGCCACAGCGTCGTCATCCAAGAATAATGATGAAACAGAAAAACAGGCCCAAGAATTGCAAGAGAAGCTGACCAGCTTGGGCAAACTAAAGGGGTGGGCTATCCATTTCAGTCTGGTGCCCGAGTTTGACCGACCGGTAATCCAGGTGATCGATGCCGAGACCAGGCAGGTGATCCGCCAGATCCCGAGCGAGGAGATCCTCCAGATGAACAAGCGGCTACAGGAGATGGGGAAGAATCAGGGCGATGGTTCCGGCCTCTCCGGGCTGCTGTTCGACGGTCAGGTATAGGTTTTTAACGAGATAAGAGGAGCATGTTATGGCGATTACCTCCGCCGGAGCGGGGTCGGGCATCGATCTCGAGAGCGTGATCACGGCGAGCGTGGCCGCCAGGAAGGCGCAGTTGCAGCAACCCATCATCACCAAGCAGAACAGCACCAATATCACCTTGTCTGGCATAGGCCAGCTCAAGTCCTCCCTCACCGCCTTCACCGATATTTTGGATACCTTGAGCAAACCCGGTGCCTTCAACAAGCGGGCCATCAATATCACCCAGAATAAAGATGATCCTGTGCTGGCAGTGGAGAGCAAGAGTGGCACCTCGAACGGCCAGTACAATATCACCGTCAACAAATTGGCAACCACCAGCCGCCAGGAAGGGATCTTTGACAGCTCGACCGTGCCGCTTGTCACCCAGGATGGCCAACTGACCTTCAAGGCGGGGGACAAGGAGTTCACGGTCGACGTCAAGGCGGGGGATACCCTGCAAAACATCCGCAAGCGCATCAACAATGATGGCGACAACTTCGGGCTCAGTGCCAACATCGTCAATACCGCCGATGGCAAGGCGAAGCTTGTCATCGATTCTGGGGTCTCGGGAGATGGCAAGGATCTGGTCATCACGGGTAGCACGACCGAACTGCAAGATAAGTTCACGGGCAAAATGGCAGAGACGCAACAGGCGTCCAGCGCCGAGATCCTGGTCGATGGCAATGTGCTCAAGAGCGATACCAATGTCTTCGATGACGTCATTCAGGACCTGAAGCTGACCGTGTTGCGGGTCTCCGACACCGACAGCAATGGCGACCTCAAGTCCAACAAGGTAGATATCACCACCGACAAGACCGCCATCGAAGAGACGGTGTAGAAGTTTATCGATGGCTACAACGCGCTGCAGGAGAAACTGAGCGGCTTGGGCAAGCGCAACAGCATCGTCGGTGGTGTGCGTCAGGATGATGGCGGGGCCCTGGCGGGAGATTCCGTTACCCGGGCCATCAGCAACTTCATGACCAACGTCATTACCAACCCGGGCGGCACCAGCACCACCTATTCCACCATCTTCGAGCTTGGTGTCAAGATGGACAACAAGGGCAAGCTCTCCCTCGATAAAGAGAAATTTGGCGAGGCGGTCGACAAGAACTTCGATCAGGTGGCGGCTCTGCTTGGCGGGGATGAGGGGTTGGCGGCGACCCTGACCAAGGGTCTGAAGGAGTACACCAAGTCAGGGGGCATGCTGGCGCAACGGACCGATACCCTTAATTCAGATCTGCGCAGCCTGAGTCAGAAACAGGCCACCACCAATGAGCAGCTGGTTAAATATGAAGCCGCCTTGCGCGCCCAATACGGCAGCCTGGATGCCCTGCTCGTGAAAATGAATAACTCAGCGGCAGCACTGTCAGCATTGCAAATAAACAATAACTGAGAGTGATATTTCGAGGACCCATGTTATGTACCACCGTAATCTGAAGGCATATAAGACAACCAGTATCGAAGCGGACCTGGTGGTTGCGGATCCCCATAGGGTCATTCAGCTGATGATGCAAGGACTTCTGGAGTGCCTCGCACAGGCGAAGGGAGCCATAGAGCGCAAGGACATGGAGGCAAAGGCCAGAACCATCTCCAAGGCTCAGGGACTGGTGCATGGCCTTCAGGATGCTCTGGATATGACACAAGGGCAGATCGCGGAGGATCTGTTTGCGCTCTATGCCTATATGGATGAGCGTATCTGGGAGGCCAGCGTGCGGCGTGACGTTCAGCCCCTCGATGAGGTCATGACACTGATGGTGACGATCAAGTCGGCTTGGGATCAAATCACCGACGCGGATAAGCAGCAGGGTTTCCAGCTAAGGCAAGCGTCAGGGAGTGTGCTGTGAATGAGCTGAACGCTTATGACGATGCGTTGAGCGATAATATCGCGACCCTGCAGCAATTATTGGCGAGTCATCAATATGAAGAGGCCCTAGCTTGTATGGATGAGCGTTTGGCGATCATCACGGCGCTGAAGGACTTTTCTCGGCAACAGAAGATGGCGTCAGCGGAATTGGCTACCTTGGTCAGAGATCAACTAGCAAAAGAAGAGAGGCTGAGAAGTCTGGCTGAAACGTTTAAGAATGAGATTGCCATGCAGCTAGTGACCCTTGGCAGGGTCAACAAGGCAAAGTCTACTTATGATGGGAATAGGTAAGCTCTGGCCAGCCGAGACAGCGTGTTGCTTTGTTTGATATTTGATAAAAGTCACGACCGCCAGTGATGAATCATTCGTACTGTTTAGATTGTCGAGTATTCATCTTACTTTTCTGATATGAAGTGAACATGAATCGTACGCAAGCACTTAGGTTTTTATATGCCCTCATTTATTGTTGAGTTTTGGTCAAGCATCTTTGGCATACTGGCGAAAGTGTCGGTATTCACACTGGTAAGGAAACTGTTCCCCTCAGCAATCACCGCTCGATTTGTCGATTGTTGGGTGCTGAGTCACCTCGTCCTGTCCATGGTGGCGGTAGTGGTCGCCGTCTACTCACCCTATCCTGTGATGGGATACCTTTTTATGGGGTATGGGTTTCTTCGAACCTTTGAGATCGTCGTGTACCAGACGAACGTCTTGCTGTTTGATGAATATCGGGTAGTAAAAGCGGGCGGTGAATACCGACTTGAGGGTTACCGTCGTATCGTATTGTTGTTGCTGCATAATTACTTCGAGATCATTCTTTGGCTTGCGTGCACATATACGGTGATGGCCGCTGATTTCGAACATAAATGGCAGCCAGGCACAGGCACTGTCTTTGGTGGTATTTATAGCAGTTTTATCACAATGACCTCATTTGGTGATTTCGATTTATTGCCAAAAAGCACTATGGCTGCCTCTGTGCTGCTTTTTCACGCGACTGTCGGCCTGTTCATGACACTGCTAAGTCTGGCCAGGTTTATCAGCCTGATACCAGCGCCAAAAACCCGTGATATTGTAGAAATAAAACAAATTGAGAGTTCCAAAGACAACTAGGAATGATGAGTCATGTCAGTGACTATTTTGGCATGACTCTAATAACATCAGGTGATTATGACCTGCTATGTAGGCATGCATATTGCGCTTAATTTAAACCTACGCCCATGATGGGGGGGTTATCCGAATGATTTACTTGAGGACATCAGCATGACCCATACCCTGGTAACCCCCAGATATTACCAAGATTTTCAATGTATTGGCGACAAGTGTGAGGATAATTGCTGCCATGGATGGACGATTTCGATAGACAAGAAAACTTATCGTAATTATGTCAGTCATCCGGATCAGCTGATCCAAAGCACGGCCAAGCAGCATATCGAGAAAGTGAAAAAATCAGACGCTCACTGGGGGACTATCCGCATGGATGAGTCTGGCGCCTGTCCCTTTCTGGATGATGTTGGATTATGCAATGTGCATAAGAAGATTGGTGCAGAGGCACTGAGCCACACCTGTAAGACCTACCCCAGGCAACTGCAGCAATTTGGTGTCCAGCACAGGCGCAGCCTGATGCTCTCCTGCCCGGAGGTGAGCAGGCAGGTACTCTTGAATCCAGATGCCATGGTGGTTGATGTCACCCCATTCAAGGGGCAGGTCAGGCCCTCTCCCGTGCCCAGCACCATTGATACACTGCATTCATTGAGTATCGATGTGCTGCTTGCCGACGGTATGACGATAGAAGATAAACTATGGCTGATCGGTATGTTGGTGCACAGGGATGAAAGCAAGGGCTCAAACCAGGCATTTATCGAGCAATTAATTCCCATGATCAATGATGGCCAGTTGAGCGCGGCGTTTTCTCAAATTCCTTTTATTGGTAAAGTGCAGTGGTGGGCCTTGCGTACCCTGACGCATTTGTTAGTACAAAACCAGCAACGTCGTGGAAGGGCTGTGATGCTCCGTTGCCTGAATAAAATAAATCAGGTGTTAGAGGGGGAGTTTAATGAGGACAAGCTGCTGCTGATACATAAAAGCTGGCACCAGAAGGTAGTGCCATTTTTGACGCAACGCCCCCATATTCAACAGAACTATCTGCTTTATCATGTCTATCACAATCAGTTTCCATCAGGATTTGATTCTCCTCAAATAGCTTATCAGCTTCTCATTGCGGACTATTTCTTGCTGCGCAGCTATTTATCCTTGATCGCGATAGATGAAGAAGCACTTACCGAAAAAGATGTGACGGACCTGTTTTATAGCTACCATACACTTCGCCAACACAATCCCAAGTTCTTGACCGTATTGGCGCAAGGGCTGCAGCAATCAGGGCTGGCCAGCGATATTACACTTTATGCGCTATTAAAGACGGGCAATGAGCGAGGTTGATGCCGCCGGATATATAGCCTGATACGGTTTTTTTCTGAGTAATCCGGTTGCGATTGTGTGCAAGGGGGATGTTACCCTCCGCTGCGGCTCTTGATCGCGCTAGCGCCGATCGCTTCGCATATCTGCTCCACCGCGTTGAGGGCGCGGGGGGTGAAGCGGTGCAGCTCATCGGCGTTGATGAGGGCGAGCCGCCGCTGCTTGACGGCGTCCAGCATGGGCCACTGTTGCCAGTGCGCCAGCACCTCAGGGTCCTGGCTGCCGGCCAGGATGAGATCAGGGTCGGCCTTGATCACCTGCTCCAGCCCGACCTGGGGATAGGGGGTCGCCGCCTTGGCCATGATGTTGCGGCCGCCGCACAGGGTGATGGCCTGGCCGGGCCAGGTCGAATCATTGACGCTGGTCAGCGGCGGATACCAGAGCTGGTAGAAGACCGAGACGGACTTGGGCTTGCCATAGCGCGCCGCCAGGGCATTGAGTCTGGCCAGATAGGCGTCGGCTCTGGCGTCGGCTTGTTGTTCGACGCCAAGCAGGCGCCCCAGGCTGCGCATCTCGGTGGCCAGCGAGGCAAAGTCGGTGGGCTCCGAGTAGAAGACGGGGATACCGAGCTTCTCGACGGGGGCCAGCATGCGGGCCTGGGCCGAGCGCCAGGCCACCACCAGATCCGGCTTCTGGGCCAGCAGGGCTTCGAGGTTGATGCTGCGATAGTTGGCGACCCGCGGCAGGGACGCCACCTCGGGGGGATAATCGGAGGCGTCGTCGGTGGCGACGATGCGATCCCCGGCTCCGATGTCATACAACAGCTCGGTCAGATGGGGAGTGAGGGTGATGATGCGCTGTGGCGCCGGAGGCGTTGTGGCCAGCAGGGGGGCGCTCAGCAGGCAGAGCAGCAGGCAGAGGGCCCGCCAGTGCAAGGGATTAGCCATGGTGCAGTACCAGCAGGGTCAGGAACAACGCAACGGTCAGCCAGCCCCAGCCGATCAGCAGCAGGCGGTGCAGCAGGCGCCGGGGCAGGAGGGCATCGGGCTCTTCCCCCTCGCCCAGCACAGGGAAGCGCACCAGCTGGCCCCGATAGTAGCGCGGGCCGCCGAGCCGGCTGCCCGTGGTCAGGGCCAGCAGGGCGAGCAGGCAGCCCATGGCCGGATAGGGCCAGTACAGGGCGGGGCGCAGCCTGCCGCCGAGCCGGCGCAGCCGGGTCAGGCACAGGGGGAGCGCCAGCAGCAGGATGGCGGGGGCGCAGAGTCCCTGGTACAGCGCCGCGGCGGGGCGGCCGAAGTGGACGAACTCGGCCTGCTTCGGGCTCCAGGCCTGGTTCATCAGCTGGGCGAGGCGCCAGAGCAGGGCACCCTGCACCCCGGCCAGGGCAAAGCCCAGCAGGGGGCCGGCCCACTGGCCCACGAGGCGCAGCACGCAGGTCTCGCTCACCGCCTTGTTCAGCCCCATCACCGACAGCTTCCCCGTCTCGCGCCTGAGCCAGGGCGCCGCCTGCAGCCTTGCCACCACCAGGGTCTCCTGGGTGGCCAGGGCGCGGCTCCCCTGGGCGAGTTCGCGCAGTGGCCGGGATTCCAGCATCAGCAACAGAAACAGCAGATCGAACAGGGGCTCCGACAGGGCGAGATTGCGCACCGCCCAGAGGCCGGCGGCGCAGGGCACCCAGACCACCAGCAGGGCCAGGAGCCCGGCCTGGCCCTGCTGGCGGGGCGTACCGTCGGGGCGATAGACTTTCTGGCCGAGGCGGGTCAGCAGGGGCACGACGGCGCCGGGCCGAAAGCGGGCCGGCCAGGGCAGCATGGCCTCCAGCAGGGCCGCGCCCACCATGATGGCCGCCGTCGTCGAGGCGAGGGCGGTCATCAGGGCGTCCCAGGAGAGGGTATCGATCACAATTTACCGAGCAGCGCGATGATCACCTCGGCGGAGTGTTGACCCGCCACCTCGATGAAGGCATCGAAGGATTCCACCTGCTCCTTGCCGGCGATGTCGGACATGGCGCGCACCACCAGGTAGGGCACCTTGAACATGTGGCACACCTGGCCGATGGCGGCCCCTTCCATCTCCACCGCCAGCATCTGCGGGAAGTCGGCGCGGGCTTTCGCAATCGCCTCGGGCTTGCACATGAACTGGTCACCGGTACAGATGAGGCCGACCTTGGTCTGGTGCTTGCCTTGTTCGGCGATGCAGGCCTGGGCCAGGGCGATGAGCTTGTCATCGCAGGGGAAGGCGGCGGGCTGCTGGGCCATCTGGCCCATCTCGTAACCGAAGGCGGTCACGTCCACGTCGTGGAAGCGCATCTCGCTCGCGATGACCACGTCACCGATGTGCAGATCCTGGGCGAAACCGCCGGCGGAGCCGGTGTTGATGACGCAGTCGGGGGCGAATTTTTCCAGCAGCAGGCTGGTGGCGACGCTGGCGGCGACCTTGCCGATGCCGGAGCGGGTCAGGATCACCTCTTTACCGGCCAGGCGGCCCTGATAAAACTCGCAGCCGCCCAGTTGCAGGGTGGTGGGTTCGCTCAGCTGGCTGCGCAGCAGGGCCACTTCCTGCTCCATGGCGCCGATAATACCTACTTTCATTATCTACCTCGTCTCGATGGCCGCTGGGCCGAAAAAGTTGGCGGGAATGATAACAAAACTTGGCGATGGCGCCGAGCATTCCTATGGGGCTGGCGGGGCATCTCCTGCGTCAGTGGGAGTGCTGGACAAGGGCGGCCGGCTCGCCGCGCTCTGCAAGCCGTTGCAGTGTGCTGGCGAACAGGGCCGGCCGCTCGGGAAGCGCTTTGTGGAAAACTACGGAGTGTACGGGGGACCGACGCGTTATCCCAGCGCGGTATCCAGGGTCATCATCAGGGCAAAGCCGACCATGAGACCCAGGGTGGCGTGGGTCTGGTGGCCGTTGCGGTGGGTCTCGGGGATCACCTCGTGGGAGACTACGAACAGCATGGCGCCGGCGGCGAGCCCCAGGCCAATGGGGTAGGCGATGGCCATGCCGCTGGCGAGCCCCACCCCGAGCAGGGCCCCGAGCGGTTCCAGCAGACCGCTGGCGATGGCCACCAGCACGGCCAGCGGGGGACGAAAACCGGCGGCGCACATGGCGAGCGCCACCGCCAGCCCCTCGGGAATGTCCTGCAGGGCGATGGCGGTGGTGAGCGGCAGACCGACGGCCATGTCACCTTGGGAGAAGCTGACCCCGATGGCCATGCCCTCCGGCAGGTTGTGCAGGGCGATGGCGAACACGAACAGCCAGACCCGGGAGCAGCTCTCGTGGCCGGGACCGCAGGGCCCCGTCTTGTCGTGCTCGTGGGGGGTGAACTGATCCAGCCCCAGCATCAGCAGGACGCCGAGAGCCATGCCCGTCACCACCACGGCGGCGGCGAGGAAGCCGTCGCCTGTGATCCCCTCCGCGGCCTCGAGGCCCGGCAGCAACAGGGAGAAGGCGCTGGCGGCCAGCATCATGCCGGCGGCAAAACCCAGCATGGCGTCTTCCACCCGTTGGGGTACGGCCCGCAGGAACAGGGCCGGCAGGGCGCCGAGCGCCGTGGCGGCAAAGCCGGCGGCACCGCCGATGAGGCCATAGCGCATGCCGGCGGTGATGTCACCGACCGCCAGCACGACCAGACTCTGCAACAGGAGCAGCAGGACGGCGGCCAGGGCGAGCAGCAGCCCCAGGGCGACGAGGGGACGGGCCTGGATCTGCTCGCGCAGTTGGACGGACCAGGAGGGGGAGAGTGTCGACGCGTTTTCCATGGAGCCTCGGGCGCTGTGATCAAGAGACGAGGGTGCCATTACATAACCTGGCCCCCCGTTTGTCCATGGCGCCGGGGCGATTGCGACAATCGGTTCAAGTTTGGCGCCCGGGTGGTCGCTCTGTAGCGGGCTCCCGGGCCGAACGACATAGGCCCGGGGTGGCGAGGGGAGGGGAAAGGCCCCGTCCTTGCTCGCGCGTCGTCATTTCCCGTCAGGAGTCTCGGGTCACCGCTTACACGGATGTGATCATTGTGTCACTGCGTCTTCGCAGTCGAGGATCACCAGCCAACATGTCTTACAAGCGTCTCTCCATCGGCAAGAAGATTGCCGCCGTTTTCTCGGTCATCGCCGTCATCAACATACTGTTCGGGCTGTTTCTCGCCAGCGAACTGCGCGGCGTGCGGGACCGGGTGCTGAATTTCACCGACTCCACCCTGCCGAGCGTCATCTCGGTGGAAAACCTGCTCTACGACGTCTCCTATGTGCGGCGCGCCCAGTTTGCCCTGCTGATGGTGGAGGATGTCGTCGACAGGCAGGCCCGCCGTGGCAGTATCCAGGAGAGCCTGGGCAAGGTGGAGCAGGCGCTCGGCGCCTATGAGGCCACAGTGGGGGCCGAGCACGAACGCCGGGCGTTCAACCGGGTCAGGCAGCACTGGTTGCAGTATCTGGGGGCGGTCAACCGGGTCGATCAGCTGTTCTCTCTGGGAGACAGGGAGCAGGCCAGGGACGTGCTGTTCGGCTCCAATGCCGACTATACCGAACTGGAGCAGTCGGTAAACGCCCTGGTGGAGGTGAACCTGGACTTCGTGCGGGAGAACCGCGGCAGCCTGCTCGGCAGCGTCAACAGGGTGACGCTCTTCGCCTCGGCGAGCATAGGCGCCCTGCTGCTGTTCATGGGGGTCATGACCTGGTTCCTGACCCGCCAGATCTGCCTGCCGCTGCAGGCCGTGGTCGCCCAGGCCAACGCCATCGCCCAGGGGGATCTGACCCACGACCTGGATCGCCGGCACATCGGACAGGATGAGCTCGGGATGCTGGCCCGGGCCTCCCTCAAGATGCAGGACAACCTGAGGGGCCTCATCGAGGAGGTGGTCGCCGCCGTGACCCAGCTGGGGGCCGCCATCGAGGAGGTGAGCGCCGTCTCCGAGCAATCGGCGCAAGGGATCCAGAGCCAGCAGCAGGAGATCTCCCTAGTGGCGACCGCCATGGCCCAGATGAAGGCGACGGTGGCCGATGTGGCGGGCAACACCGAGACCGCCTCGGAATCCGCCAGCTCCGCCAATGCCCTGGCCCGTCGCGGCAATCAGGATGTGCAGAGCGCGCTGGTCGCCATCACCCGGGTCGCCGAGGAGATGGAGCAGGCGGGCACCCTGGTGGCGGAGCTGGAGCGGGAATCCGCCCAGATCAACCTGGTGGTGGACGTCATTCGCGGCATCGCCGATCAGACCAACCTGCTGGCGCTCAACGCCGCCATAGAGGCGGCCCGCGCCGGCGAGCAGGGCCGCGGCTTCGCCGTGGTGGCCGACGAGGTGCGCACCCTGGCGGGGCGTACCCAGGCCTCCACCGGCGAAATCGTCGCCATCATCGAGACCCTGCAGGCGCGCGCCAATCAGGCGAAGGCGGTGACCGGCCAGAGCTGCGAGATGATCCGCCAGTGCGTGAGCCAGAGCGAGCGGACCGGCTCGGGCATCCAGCAGATCGAGGAGGCGGTCGGCCAGATTGCCGACATGGCGATCCAGATCGCCAGCGCCTGTGGCGAGCAGGATGCGGTCTCCGATGAGCTCGGCCGCAACGTGGCGCGGATCAACGACTCCTCCAACGAGGTGGCGACCGGCGCCGATCACACCGCCCGTGCCTGCCTGGAGCTGAGCCAGCTGGCGGCGGGGCTGCGCCAGACCATGGGGCGCTTTCGCCTGGCCTGACGGCCTGCCAATGAAAACGGGGCCCAGGGCCCCGTTGTTTTTCTCACCGCCAGGCGGCGTGGGTTTAGGCGCCCAGGCCGGTACCGGCGTCTTTCTTGGCAATCAGCTCAATCTTGTAACCGTCCGGATCTTCCACGAAGGCGATGACTGTGGTCCCCCCCTTGACCGGGCCCGGCTCGCGGGTGATCTTGGCGCCGGCGGCGCGCAGCGCCTCGCAGGTACCATAGATGTCATCCGCTTCCAGGGCGATGTGGCCGTAGGCGGACCCCAGCTCGTACTCGCTCACCCCCCAGTTGTAGGTGAGCTCGATGACGGCTTCGTCCTTCTCGTCGCCGTAACCGACGAAGGCCAGGGTGTACTTGTACTCGCTGTTCTCGCTCTTGCGCAGCAGTTTCATGCCCAGCACTCGGGTGTAGAAGTCGATGGAGCGTTGCAGATCGCCGACGCGCAGCATGGTATGCAGAATTCTCATTGCTCAATTCTCCGGGTTGGTGATTGGTACTGCCTGATGGCCCGAGGCCCGGCTCCGCAGACGCCTGCAAGTCAGGCTGCGCCCTGCGGATCAGCTTTCGGGATAGACCTTCTCTTTGTATTCGCACAAGTCTTCGATGATGCAGGAGCCACAGCGCGGCTTGCGGGCGAGACAGGTGTAGCGGCCGTGCAGGATGAGCCAGTGGTGCACATCCAGCTTGAACTCGGCGGGCACCACCTTGAGCAGCTTCTCTTCCACCTGATCCACGTTCTTGCCCACCGCGAAGCCGGTGCGGTTCGACACCCGGAAGATGTGGGTGTCGACGGCGATGGTGGGCCAGCCGAAGGCGGTGTTGAGCACCACGTTGGCGGTCTTGCGGCCCACGCCGGGCAGGGCCTCGAGGGCCTCGCGATCCTCCGGCACCTCGCCGCCGTGGCGCTCCAGCAGGATAGCGCAGGTCTTGATGACGTTCTCGGCCTTGGTGTTGAACAGGCCGATGGTCTTGATGTACTCCTTGAGCCCCACCACCCCGAGGGCCAGCATGGCGGCCGGGGTGTTGGCCACCGGATAGAGCTTGTCGGTGGCCTTGTTGACGCTCACATCCGTGGCCTGGGCCGACAGCAGCACGGCGATGAGCAGCTCGAAGGGCGTGGTGAAGTTGAGCTCTGTGGTGGGGTGCGGATTGTCGTCCCGCAGTCGCTCCAGGATCTGCCTGCGTTTCTGGTTGTTCATGGCTCTCTCTTGTCTCAGAGCTGGGTGGCGCGGGCGCCCGCCGCCGGCACGCTGCAGTGGGCCCTGTCGGCGGCCTGCTTGCGGCCCATCCAGTCGTTGATGGCATTCTTGCCGGCGATGAGCAGGCCAAGGCCGATAAAGCCCCCCGGCGGCAGTATGGCCAGCAGCAGGCTGGCATCGGCGTGGAACAGCTCGATGCGCAGGGACTTGGCCCAGTCCCCCAGCAGCAGGTCGGCACCGTCGAACAGGGTGCCCATGCCGATGATCTCGCGAAGCCCCCCCAGCACCAGCAGCACCAGGGTAAAGCCCAGCCCCATCATGAAGCCGTCGACGGCCGCAAGCAAAGGGGGGTTCTTGGAGGCATAGGCCTCGGCCCGGCCTATGATGACGCAGTTGGTGACGATGAGGGCGATGAAGATGCCGAGCGCCTGATACAGGCCGTAGGTGTAGGCGTTCATCAAGAGCTGCACGCTGGTGACCAAGGCCGCGATGATCATCACGTAGACCGGGATGCGGATGTCCTTGGGCACCCAGTTTCGCACCAGGGAGATGGCGAGGTTGGAGCTTATCAGCACCACCATGGTGGCCAGACCCAGCCCCAGCGCATTGGTGAAGGTGGAAGAAACGGCCAGGGTGGGGCAGAGTCCCAGCACCTGCACCAGAGAGGGGTTGTTCTTCCACAGCCCCTGCAGCATCAGCTCCTTGAGCTCCTCGCGGCGGCCATTGCTCTCGCTGATCGGGCCCTGCCCGTCAATCACGTCGACTTGTTCCATAGCTTGTGCTCCGGCGTTAGGGGGTGGCGTCACAGGAGGGGGCGTCCCGCAGCAACTCGGGGTGCTCCTGTTGCAGCAGCAGCAGGTTCTTCACCGCCTTGACCACGGCCCGGGGGGTGATGGTGGCGCCGGTGAAGGCGTCGAATTCGCCCCCGTCCTTCTTCACCGCCCAGCTGGCCTCGTTCTCTGCATTGAGGGTACGGCCGACGAAGCTGTCGATCCAGTTGGACTTCTTCAGCTCTATCTTGTCCCCCAGGCCCGGGGTCTCCTTGTGGGTCAGTACCCGCACCGCGCTGATGGCACCCTTGGCGTCGGTGCCGACCACCATGCGGATGGCCCCACTGTAACCATCGGGGGCCACGGTTTCCAGCGCGTAGCCGGTGTGCACCCCCTTGAGGGTGGCGGTATAGAGCGGCATGGGCTGATCGCTGCCCAGGTATTCCCGGCTCCTGACCAGCTTGCAACTGGCCACCAGATCGTTGTCATAGCTTCCCTCCGGCAGCAGGGCCCCGAGGGTGCGCAACTGCTCCAGCTGCTGCTGGTGGGCGATGCGATCCCGGGTCAGCTCGTTGGTCAGCACCACCATGGCGGTGCAACCCAGGGCGAACAGGGCCAGGGTCAGGCCGTTCTTGCGCATGCTCTTCAACATGGGAGGCTCTCCGTCTCGCGTGTCCGGCAATTCAGATATGGGTTCATTTGCGACGGGCTCCATAGACCTTGGGGCGGGTCAGGCTGTCAATCAGCGGCACGCACAGGTTGGCCAGCAGCACCGCGAAGGCGAAGGCGTCCGGGTAGCCGCCAAAGCGGCGAATGAGATAGACCAGCACCCCGATGAGGGCACCGTAGACCAGGCGCCCCTTCGCCGTGGTGCTCGCGCTCACCGGATCGGTGGCGATGAAGAAGGCCCCCAGCATGGTGGCGCCGCTGAACAGGTGCAGCATGGGGGTGGCGGTGGCATCCGGCGTCGCCAGATAGCCCAGGGTGGATGCCAGCAGCAGTGAGCCCAGCACGGCGGCCGGAATGCGCCAGTTGATCACCTTCTGCTGCAACAGGAAGAGGCCCCCCAGCAGGTAGCCGAGGTTGACCCAGCTCCAGCCGATGCCACCCCAGCCCTCGAACACCTTGTGGGTCATCACCTCGCTGGCGGTGAGCCCCTGGGTCAGCCCGGTCTTGAGGGTATCGAGCGGCGTGGCCATGGTCAGGCCATCCACCCCCTGCTTGAGCTGCAGCATGCTGTAGCCGTCGAGGCTGAAGCCGGTGAAGATCACCGAGGCCGCATCGGCGAAGCCGATGTCGTAGGCGGCGATGCTGGAGGGGGGCAGCCAGCTGGTCATCTGGACAGGGAAGGAGACCAGCAGCAGCACATAGGCCACCATGGCAGGATTGAACAGGTTCTGACCGAGCCCGCCATAGAGATGCTTGGCGATGATGATGGCGAACGCCGTGCCCAGCACCAGCATCCACCAGGGCAGCAGGGGGGGCAGGGAGAGACCGATGAGCACGGCGGTGAGCGCCGCGCTGCCATCCAGCAGGGCCGGTTTGACGGGGCGGCCGCGCAGGCGAAGGACCAGGGCCTCCGAACCCAGGGCCGTGACCAGCGCCAGCAGGATCTGGATCAGGGTCCCCCAGCCGAAGAACCAGGTCTGCGCCAGGAAGCCGGGCAGGCAGGCCAGGATCACCAGCACCATCAGGGTCTGGGTCTGTTTGCGGTTGTGGGCAAAAGGCGCACTCGCGATATTGAACATGGATCAGTGGCTCTTGTCGGTCGAAGGGGAGGAGGCGGCCTCGGCCGCCAGCTTCTTGGCTTTGGCCCGGGCGATGGCGGCGGCAATGGCCGCCTTCTTGGGGTCCACCTCGGCGGCGGGTTCGGATGCGGCGGCCGGGGCCTCAACGGCGTGTTCGGTTGTGTTCACGGATGTCTCACCCGCGACCACCGGCCCGTCACCTTGCGCCTGAGCAGCCTTCTTGGCCTTGGCCCGGGCGATGGCGGCGGCAATGGCCGCCTTCTTGGGGTCCACCTCGGCGGCGGGTTCGGATGCGGCGGCCGGGGCCTCAACGGCGTGTTCGGTTGTGTTCACGGATGTCTCACCCGCGACCACCGGCCCGTCACCTTGCGCCTGGGCGGCCTTCTTGGCCTTGGCACGTGCCAGGGCGGCGGCGATGGCGGCCTTCTTGGGATCCAGCTCTGCCTTGGGATGTTGCTCCCCAGGTGCCGGGGTGTCAGCCAGCCCATTGCCCTCGCCATTGGCGGCCTTGGCGGCACGACGGGCGATGGCCTCCTGCTTGCGTGCCTCACGGGCGGCAATCATGGCCTCGTTGTCCGGTGCGGGTTCACTCACGGCCACCTGGGCCGTCTCCTGTTTGGCCTTGATGCGGGCCAGGGCGGCGGCGACCGGATCTTCGCCCCCGGCCGTCGTCATGGCCTGGCGACGCTGGGCTGCGGCCTCGGCGTGGCGGGCTTCGCGGGCCGCCTTCTCACGCTCGAAGCGAGCCTGCTTGGCCTCGAAGCGCTGCTTGGCACGTTCGGCCTTCTCGGCCTCGGCACGGGCCTCGCGGATGTCATCCTTGGCGATCTTGTAGTACTGCACCAGGGGGATTTCGCTCGGGCAGACCCAGGCACAGGCGCCGCACTCGATACAGTCAAAGAGGTTGAGCTTCTCGGCCTTGTCGTACTCCTTGACCCGGCTGTACCAGTAAAGCTCCTGGGGCAGCAGGGTGGCGGGGCAGGCATCGGCGCAGGCACTGCAACGGATGCAGGCCTGTTCCGGGCCGGGGGGCGGCAGCTCGGCGCGGGTGGGGGAGAGCAGGCAGTTGGTGGCCTTGACCACGGGGACCATGGCGTGGGGCAGGGTGAAGCCCATCATGGGGCCCCCCATGATCACCCGCTGATCCGCCTCCGGTTGCAGCTCGAAACGCTGGAGCAGCCAGCGTACCGGCGTGCCCAGACGTACCCAGGCATTGCCGGATTTCTTGAAGGCGTCGCCAGTGAGGGTGACGATGCGCTCGATGAGCGGCTCCCCATCGATGATGGCGCGCTTGATGGCAAAGACGGTGGCGACGTTGAGCACCATGATGCCCATGTCCACCGCCCGGCCACCCTTGGGCACCTGGCGTCCGGTGAGCAGCTCTATGGTCTGTTTGGCGCCGCCGGAGGGGTACTTGGTCGGTACCGACTTGACCAGTACGTCGACGTCGCTGGCATGGCGGGTCAGGGCCTCGATGGCCGCCGGTTTGTTGTCTTCCACTCCGATCAGGGTGAGCTTGGGCTTGAGCAGGTGCTTGAGTACCCGGATGCCGTCCATGATCTCGTCGGCGTACTCCTGCATCAACCTGTCATCCGTGGTGATGTAGGGTTCGCACTCCAGCCCGTTGACGATGAGGATCTCGGTGAGCTGGCCACGGCCGTCGAGCTTGCTGTGGGTCGGGAAGACGGCGCCGCCGAGCCCGGCGATACCGGCCTGCTGGATGCGCTCGAGCAACGCCCCCCGCTCCAGGTTCCAGTAGTCAGGCTGGGGTGTGCGCTCGCCCCAGGCATCGTCTCCGTCCGGGGTGAGGAGGATGCAGAGATCGTCAAGACCGGAGGGGTGCGCCACCGTGTGCTGCTCGATGGCGGTGATGGTGCCCGAGGTGGAAGCGTGCACCGGCACGATGCGCCCCTTGTCAAAACGGGTGAGGGGTTGCCCCTTCTTGACCTTGTCCCCCACCCGCACCAGCAGTTCGCCGGCCGGACCCGCGTGCTGGCGCACCGGAATGATGAGCTGGGGGGGAAGGCCCGCGTCAACGACGGGGGTCAGGCTGGACTGGTGCTTGTTCTCGGGGGGATGGATGCCGCCGTGAAAATCCCACAGAGTGCCGGCTTTGATGCGTTCGAGCAGATGCTGCATGGTTACTCCGCTGTTTATTCCACTATCTTGACCGGAATGGCGACCTTGGCCAGATCCCATTTCCAGTTGTCGACCGTGGTCGGCACCGGGATCATTTCAATACAGTCGGTCGGGCAGGGGTCGACGCAGAGGTCGCACCCGGTGCACTCGGCCGCGATGACGGTATGCATCGCCTTGGTGGCACCCAGGATGGCGTCGACCGGACAGGCCTGGATGCACTTGGTGCAACCGATGCACATGTCTTCGTGAATGAAGGCCACCTTCTTGACGGGGATTGCCGCGTCTTCACCGCCGTCCAGAGACTGGGGCTCGACCCCCATCAGGTCGGCAATCTTGCGCATGGTGGCGTCGCCACCGGGCACGCACTTGTTGATCTTGTCGCCATTGGCCAGGGCTTCGGCGTAGGGTTTGCAGCCCGGGTAACCGCACTGGCCGCACTGAGTCTGGGGCAACAGGGCATCGAGCTGATCGACGATGGGATCGGCCTCTACGTGAAACTTGACGGCGGCAAAGCCCAGAATGATGCCGAAGGCCAGGGCAAGCAGGGCCAGCACCAGAATGGCAAAGAGTATGTGAGTCATAGCGCTATATCTTGATGAGGCCGGTAAAGCCCATGAAGGCCAGCGACATCAGGCCGGCGGTGACCATGGCGATGGAAACGCCACGGAAGGGGGCCGGCACGTCGGCGGCCACCAGGCGCTCCCGCATGGCGGCAAACAGGATCAGCACCAGGGAGAAGCCGGCGGCGGCACCGAAGCCGTAGATGATGCTCTGGATGAAGTTGTGGCGCTCGTTGATGCTGAGCAGCGCCACGCCGAGCACGGCGCAGTTGGTGGTGATGAGCGGCAGGAAGATGCCGAGCAGGCGATACAGGATCGGGCTGCTCTTGCGGATCACCATCTCGGTGAACTGTACCACCACGGCGATCACCAGGATGAAGCCCAGGGTGCGCAGGTAGGCGATGTCCAGCGGGATCAGGATGTAGTGCTCCATCAGGTAAGAGCAGGCGCTGGCGAGCGTCATCACGAAGGTGGTGGCCAGTCCCATGCCGATGGCGGTTTCCAGCTTGCCCGAGACGCCCATGAAGGGGCAGAGGCCGAGAAACTTCACCAGCACGAAGTTGTTGATCAGCACGGTGCCGACCAGTAAAAGCAGGTACTCAGTCATTGACGATGGGTTATCCGGTATGAAGGCGGCGGTATTATCTGATGTTAGGTGCCTTTAGACAACCGCAAGGCCGCATGGTTATTATTCGAATGCCCAATTCTTGACATCCTCCCCCACCTTAGCGCTTCGCGTCACAGGAGGGGGATTCCCATTACTGGGTGATAGCTGCTCGCGCAGTACCGGGTTCCTGCTTCATCGGGCGGCCTGATTGCACCACGCCTCCACAGGCTAAAACGGCGTGTCCCGCCGCTAAAATATTGCGAGCGCCGTTCACATCGGCGTTCGCCTCATAACCACACGCAGCGCATTTAAACTGGCTTTGCGTCTGGCGGTTATCCTTCGCAGTATGCCCACAACAGGCGCACTGCTGGCTGGTGTAGGCCGGGTTTATCGCCAACACCTGACCGCCTCGCCATGCCTGCTTATATTCGAGCTGGCGGCGCAGCTCAAACCAGCCCTGATCTAATATCGAACGATTCAGCCCTGATTTTGCCCGGACGTTGCGCCCCGGCTGGCTGGTCGTGCCCGCTGCTGATTTTGACATGCTGGCAACCTTCAAATCCTCAATGACGATCATCGCGTGGTTTTTGCTGATAGTCGTTGTGACCTTGTGAAGGTAATCGCGGCGGGTATTGGCGATAT
>NZ_PQLN01000041.1:0-38608 GCF_002919855.1 Aeromonas sp. ASNIH8
GAGCAGTTCAAGTTACCCGCCCGCCGAGAACGAAGTTACCCAAGGTGCATCAAAGCCAAACCACAGAAGTATGCGACGAGAAAACCTAGTAAAAACAATGCCAGTCAGGCTTAACTGACTGGCATTACACCTCGGGGTGCCCTTTTTCGTTGCCGTCTTGGGATCAGCGATTGAGCTGCTCCAGGTTTTCCGTCTTGCCGAGCACCACCACCTCGCACTCGGCCCAGATGTCCTGGAAGGCGCGGGGGCGGGCGCGATTGAACACACACAGCAGGTTGCCCAGGCCAAAGGCCGAGGTGGCGAGCCGGATCAGGGCCTGGGTGACGCGAATGTTGCTGCCGTCCAGGTTCTGGATGCGCAGGCGCCAGGCCCGCATGCCGATGGTCTGGCCGGCGCGGACCCAGAACCAGGTGTAGAAACCGCAGATGACGAAGGCCAGCCAGGCGCTGTAGAGGGGGCTGGTGAGCAGCCAGGCGGCATCCTTGCCCTCGGGAACGTGCGCCATGCCGGTGGCCAGCAGCAGGTGGGCCACCCCCATGCCGATGAAGCCGGCGATGATCAGCAGGGCAATCACCACCAGATAGTCATAGAGCAGGGCGCCGAGACGGCGCAGCAGACCGGCGGACGGATGCCGGGGAGCAGGCTGGAGAGGGGAGGGGGTCTTGCGCTTGGCCATGATGATTATTCCATTAATATGATGCGGGCATTCTATGTAACTGGCCTGGCATCGGCAAGGCGTTGAATAAATGAGCAAACAACGGTGAGGGCAAGAAAAACACCTTGCATGGCCAAGCGCCATTCGTATAATCCCTCGCAGCTGCCCGGGTGGCGAAATCGGTAGACGCAGCGGATTCAAAATCCGCCGTAGCAATACGTGTCGGTTCGAGTCCGACCCCGGGCACCATTTAGAATTCAATGACATAAGGCCACCCAAGCGGGTGGCCTTATGTTTTTCTGCCACCTAGTGGCGGCAAAGTGGCGGCAGAGAAATTTGATGATCGAGAAAGGCGGCAGAGCGTTGGCTCTGCCGCCTTTTGTTTTTGCTGCTGTTACTCAGTAACTTCCGGCAGGTCGTCGATGGCAACTTCGAGGCTGATGTTGTTGGTGTAGCCGCTGTTGGTCAGGCTGTGCACGACCCTGGTCAGTACCCAGCCGGCCTCGTCGATCTGCGGCTTGAATCCCCTGACGGTGGTGAGTTGTTCCGGGTAGAGCTCGGGGCGGCCGGTGGCCAAGGTGATCTCGAACTCGGCGACGCCACGCTGCAGGCGCTCCCACTCGGCGCGGGCGGCGCGCAGGGCGTTGGTCTGGTTGGCGTAGATGTGGCGCAGCACCTTGACGTTCTCGCTGTCGCCGATCAGCAGTTCGCGGCCCTCTTTGTCGACGGTGGTGTCGCTGGGCAACGCCTGCTCCGGCTTTGGCTTGGTCTTGCGTTTACGCTTGAGGGTTGAGCCTTTGGTGGCGGCCTTCTTCGGGTCGTGCCAGTTGGCCACCACGCCGGTGTAAGCGTCGCGATCCGCAACGGCGAAGCGGTGCTGATCGCCATCTTGGCGGGTGATGGTGACTGAGGGGAGTGGTTTGCCGCTGGCGGTGAGCCCCTTGCCCTGGCCGATGAATAGCAGCCGACCCGATTTGATGGTGGTCAGGGCGCCGCATTGGCCGGCCAGGCGGGTGAGGAAGGCGGGATCGCTTTCGTTCTGCTGGTCGATGTGGTCGATCAGCATGCCCTTGAAGCGCTCGGCGCAGGCGGGGGTGAGGCCGTGGCGCTGGGCGATGGTGTCGACAATGCTGCCGACAGTCTGCTGGTGATAGCTGGTCTGGCGCAGTTTGTTGAGGCTGCCGCGCAGGTCAGCTGACTTGCCCCGGATGGTGAGCTTGTCCGGGGTGCCTGAGTGCTCCACCTCGTCGATGGTGAACTCCCCTTTATCAACCAGCGGCTGCCCCTGCCAGCCGATCAGGGCGCGCATTCTGGCGCCCCGGCGCGGCATGGCCAGCTGACCGTCGCTGTCGTCGAGTTCGATGTCGATGGTGTCGGCATCAAACCCGCGATTGTCGGTGATGGTCATGCCACCAAGGCGGGGGCGGATGGTGGCGGATACGTCCTTGCCGTCGATCAGCAGTTGGTAAGCCGGGGCCTTGTGGTCGGCGCCAGTGACGCTGAATTGCCCCAGCTGGCTGGTCAGGTTGCTGCTGACAGCAGAGAGCGCGTTATCTATCAGGCTCACAGCAGGCCCCCGATCTTGTTGCCAACGGTGCCAACGATGTTGCTGATTCCCAGCCGACTGGCGATGCCGCCGATGGCACGACCTAGCAGTTTGTTGCCCAGGCTCGTCTCGTCGTCGTCCACGCGCTTGAGGTTCATGGTGAATTCAATCTTGCGGGCGGTGCCATCAGAGAAGAATTCTGAGCGGGTGACGCTGGTGCGCTCGATGACGAAATAGCCCCGCATCACGCCATCCCCCTGGATCAGGGGGAAGGCCTGGCCGGTGTCGGCCATTTCGTGGAGCAGGTCGAGGGAGACGGGCCCGCCTGTCAGCTCAGGGTAGAGGGTGCCGGAGAACACGGTGGTTTCGTCATCTGGCCCTGTGAACTGGTAGGCTGGACGGGCGCCGACCCGGGGGTTACCCGGGTGACGCCATGATCGCTCATCCTGTTGTGACTGGGGGGCGAAGGTGGAGCGCTGGAACACGAACCATCCCAGGGTCATCATCATGATGCTGCCTCCTTAGCTGTTGTCGCGCAGGCTGGCGCGGGTGCGCGCTGATGCCTGCCGTTCGCGGCGGTCCAGCTCACGGCGCACCTCTTGCGCTACATCGACGCTTGATTGCCCAGGTTGCTGGGCGATGTGAATTGGGGCGCTGATGTGGATATTGGTGTCGCCCCTTGCTGGCGCCAACTTTGGCGTTTCGACGATGCGCGGGCCTGGCCTGCTGTATGAATTGGCTGGCCGGTTCAGCTCGGCAGGCACTACTTGCTCGCGGATGGTTTGGGCAGCCTCAACAGGTTGGCGCAGTTCAGCAGGCATGACCTGTTCGCGGATGGTGCGGACGGTATCTGCAGGCTGGCGTAGCTCGGCAGGCATGACCTGCTCGCGGATGGTGCGGGCCGTATCTGCGGGCTGGCGCAGCTCGGCAGACATGACCTGTTCGCGGATGGTGCGGACGGTATCTGCAGGCTGGCGTAGCTCGGCAGGCATGACCTGCTCGCGGATGGTGCGGACGGTATCTGCAGGCTGGCGTAGCTCGGCAGGCATGACCTGCTCGCGGATTGTTCGGGCAGCCTCAACAGGTTGGCGCAGTTCAGCAGGCATGACCTGCTCGCGGATGGTGCGGGTGGCATCCTGATGCGGCTGCATGGCAGCCAGTGGCATACTGGCCAGCAAGGCTGCTGACGCCATGGCAGCGGTTTGGCGGCGGCTGATGATGTTGGCCGGGCCTTTCACCACTTCCGGCCCATTTTCCCCAGCGACACCCCATTTCCCTGCCGGGATCAGACCTCCCTTATCGTAAAAGCCCGCGAACCCACCCTCTTTTCTGGCCTGTACGGCTGGTGCTGTTGATGAGTGCTGTACGGCTACTTTTGTTGATGACCCCCCTTTCATCCAGTCCGGCAGGATGTCCGTGATGGATTTCACCTTGGCCTTGAGCTCTTCCCATTTGGCCGAGATGCCACCTATCAGCCCATCTATGAGGGCTTTACCCGCGTTGAGCGCCCGGGATGGCAGTGTGGTCAGGTAGTCCCAGAATTCACCGGTGGCCGCTTTGCACTTCTCCCAGGTGGACTTGAACCACGGCCCGAGCTGATCCCAATTCTTGTAGATGAGGTAAGCGCCGACGGCGATGGCAGCAATGCCCGCGATAATCCAGCCGATGGGGGTGGTGAGGATGGCAACCCCTAACTTAAGAAAGCCCAAGGACAGTCCCTTGAGCAGGGTCAGCAGTGGCCCCCCCATGGTCAGCATCATGCCCAGACCCATCTTGATGGCGGCAATGGGGCCCAGCAGGCCGGCCAGCACCAACAGCAGGCCACCGCCCACGGTCGCGGTGACGGCGGTGATGGCGGCCACCTTGGCGATGGTGGCGGTGAGCTCCGGGTTTTTGCGCATCCATTCACCGACGCCACGGGTCATGGCGGTGATCTGCTGGATCAGGCCGCGCAGTGGGCCATTCTGGGAGGTCATCAGCTCGATGTTGAGGTCTTGCCATGCCGAGGTTAAGCCATCGATGTCACCACGGGCGTTATCGGCCATGACGCGGGCAACTTCGGCGGCTTCGCCCGTTGCACCGTACACGCTATCTCTTAACGCTCGAACGCTGTCAGCCCCCTTTTTCGAAGCGGCAACCAGCGGGATCATGGCTTTAAGCGCTTCTTGCCCTGATATCGCCGCGAGATAAGCCACGCCGCCATCGGCCATTTTGCTGGTCTTTCGTTCTATATCTTCCAGCAGGTCGAGGGGGTCTCTCAGTTTGCCTGTCGCATCTTTGGCTTTCACCCCCAGCGCATCAAGCGCCCCCCTCACTTCTTTTGTCGGCTTGACCAGTCTGGTCAGGATGGCGCTGATCCCCGTGCCCGCCATCGAGCCTTGCACCCCCGCATCCCCCAGTTTGCCAGCCATCGCGGATACTGTTTCCATGTCCACACCCAAACCGGCTGCAATGGGAGCGGCATATTTCATCGTTTCCCCCAGCATTTCGAGGGAGGTATTTGAGCGGGTGAAGGTGGCAACCAGCGAATCACCCACTCGACCCATTTCAGTGGCGGGCAATTGGAACCCAGACAGGATGTTCGAGGCGATATCGGCTGTTCTGGCAATCTCCATGCCGCCCGCCTTAGCCATGTCGAGGATGCCTGGCATCGCGGCTTTGATGTTTTGCGGCGTAAATCCCGCCATTGCCAGAAAACCCTGACCGCCCGCGGCATCCATGGCGGTGAAGCTGGTCGAGGCGCCGAGATCCCGCGCTTGTTGGCGGAGCATGGCCAGCTCTGCGCTGTCCTTCTGCAGGCGGGTGAGAGCCTGCACCTTTGACATCTGGGCGTCGAAGTCGAGGCCGACCGAGGCGATGGAGTTGATCTTGTAGAGGCCCGCCGCGCCGGTGGCCATGCCGGCGGCGCCATAGCCTGCCATGGTGCCGCGCATCGCCATCGTCTTGTCGTAGTTGGCCTTCACCTGGGCGATGCGTTTTTGCTGAGCGGCGACCTGGGTCAGCTTGCTGCGCTGTTGTTCGAGCTGGGCGGTGGTGGCGGTCAAATCGGATTTGAGCTGGCGCTGGTGCTGGCTCAGCTGTCGGGTGTTGATGCCCGCCTGCTGCATCGCGGCTTTCATGGCGCCGTGACGGCTGACCATCTCACGCTCTTTGTTGGTCAGGTCACGCACGGCCCCTTTGGCCCTTTCCAGTTCACGGGTCATGGCTTTGGTGGGGTTGGCGGTGGCAGCCAGTTCTTTGGCCATGCGCTGGGCGGTTTGCTGCGCTTGGGTCAGCTCTGCCCGGGTGGCGCCTATCTGCTTGCCGAGAGTGCGATAGCCGTCAACCTGGCCGCTCTGTTTTTCCAGATCGCGAACTTTGGCTTTGGTGTCGGCGAGGTCTTTGGCGGTGATGCGGCTTTGGCCGGTGACGGCCTTGAGGGGGGCGGTGAGTTTGTCCACCGCCCCGAGCAGGATTTGTAACTTGAGGGTGCTCATGATTCGTCTGCCCCGTTGATTTGGTTGTATCGCTCAACAAGGCGTTGGTGCCAGCCCATCAGCTCGTCGAGCTCCATGGCCGCCATTTCAGATGGCGGCCAGTGGGCGATGATGGCGAGATCTGCCATCAGGTCGTCTATGCAGTGAGGTAAGCCAGCTTCTTGGGTAACAAAAAAGCGGCTACTTCCTGCCCCAGTTGCATCAGGTCAGCGGGGTCCATGGCGCCGATGTCCACCTCGGTCAGTGCCGGGCTGGTGATGCGCGGCAGCAGCTTGGAGAGGGCGTTGACGTCCATCTGCAGGATGTCGGTCATGTTGAGGCCGCGCAATTGCCCCGCCATGGGCTTGCGGACGACGATTTCACTGATGGTCTGCTCGCCGCGCTGGATGGGATTGTCTAGGGTGACAGTTTTCTGAGTCATGGTGTGTTCCTTGGTCAGTATGTGGTCACGGGCGGCAGCGCCGCCCGGATGATGTGGGGTGGATTAGAGGCCGATGGCTTTGCGATGTTCTTCCATCAGGTCTTCTCCGCCGACTTTCCAGATCATGTTGATGAGGTCGATCTCGACCAGTTCTTCACCGTCGACGGTCACCTTGTAGTAGGTGTTGGCCATGCTGACCTTTTGCTGGGTGTTGTCGCCGGTTTTGAGGGTGCCGCCATCCAGCTCTTTGATGCGGCCACGCTGGACGATTTCGACCGAAGAGACCTGGGCGGTGTCGTCGCGCTGGAAGGAACCCGCAAAGCGGAGCATGACGCCGTCAATCTTGGCCTGATGCTGCTTTTTGAACAGGGCTGCTTCGTAGCCGCCGAAGGTGAATTCGGTATCGAGGGCGCCATCATCGAGGCCCATGTTGATATGGGCCGCCCCCGGCATGCCGCCGCCGCGGTAGGCTTCGAGTTTCAGTGTCAGTTTGGCCGGGGTGTACTCTTCGCCGACGCCGATCCAGTTGTCGCCGTCGAGGAACATGTTGAGGTGCTTGAGTTTGCGAGGCAGTGCCATGGTTGATGCTCCTTATGCGGCGGCCACGCGGGCGGCGAAGTCGACCAGGTAGCGGTCGGTGATGCGCTGCTGGAACATGAGGTTTTCAAGCGGCGGCACGGGGGTGTAGTCGTAGTCGATGTAGAGTTTGCCGGCCTTGAGGGTGTCTTTGTCGTTGACCTCCTCGTTGTACCAGCAGTCGAACCCGATGAGGTAGCCGAGGCTGACCAGCTCGCGCCCCTTGGCCTTGATGCCCTCGATGATGTCTTTGACCAGGGTGGGGGTCATCGGCTTGTCGACCGCCCACATGTGGGCCTCGGCGATGGTGTCGGCCAAGATCTGAGCGGTGCGGGTGTAGTTCTCGAACTGGAACAGGGGATCGTCCGAGCAGGTGCGGGAGCCCCAGAAGCGGAACCCATCAGCTTGGATCAGGCAGGTGATGTCGTCGGCGTTGAGCAGGCCCGCATCGGTGTCGGGGTCTTGCAGGCTCCAGAACACTTGTTTGGTCAGACCTTCTACGCCAGTGACGGCGACGTTGGAGAGGGTTTTATGCCAGCCGATTTCTTTGTCGATGAGTGCCCGCATGGCCATTGCTTTGGCGGTTGCCCAGATGGTGCCGCTGGCGTTGGTGGCGGTATCCCACTTGGTGAAGTCGCCGAAGATGGGCATGACTTCACGCTGGCCGAAGTTGGCGCGGTAGGCTTTGGCTTCGGTCGGGGTGTTGCCAACGCAGGCGATATAGGCGAAGGCGCGCAGCTTGCGGGCGATAGCGGCCAGTTCGGTGGCGACCGGCAGGGCGTCGAGCCCCGGCGCGCCGATGATGCGCGGGGTGATGCCAGTGGCAGAGCTGGCCCGTTGCAGGGCCTTGAGGCCTGTGAAGGTGCCGTCTGGCTTGGCTGCTCCGATGACGTTGGTGTTGGTGGCGGCATCGGTGGCCCCTTTTGCCACGCGCACCACGATGGTGATGGTGTTGACGGTGTCGGCGATGGCCTGCAGGGCTTTGGCCAGGGTGCCCTGGGTGCCGGCTTTGCCAACGGCTTTTTGTACGTCGGTGATGACGACCGCTTTATCGAGCGGGAAGGCGGCCGCATCGGCATCATCCGCATGGGCGACCAGGCCGATCACGGCGGTGGCGATAGTGCGGATGGTGCGGGTGCCTTCACTGACTTCGACGACGCGCACGCCGTGATGATAACTGTCGAGTGCCATGGTGGCGGTTCTCCTGTGTCCGGACGGAGGTGATCATTGTGAGCAGGGTCAGGATGCAGGCGGAGCACACGACAGGCGAGCGGGCGGCGTTGTATAGGGCAGTTTTACAACAGGCGATGGGTGACTTGCTTTCATCGCGGCCATCATCTTCTCACTCATTTTCCCGTGTGATGATGTGCGTCTGGCATGCGCAATGATAGACGTCGCGACTGACCACCTTCCCCGGCAAATGGCTCGGTTGAACTTGATAAGCGAGTGCTTGCGGACAAATCTCCTAGCTCGCCAGGTGCGATATCCGACGAAGTTCACGCCGCGGCGAACGGGCGCGATGGTCCACTTTGAATATGTCATGCCCAGCTCTCTGGCAATAAACTCCTCGATGGCTGCTTTGTGGCTTACAGCTTGCTCACGGCTCAGGTCGAACAGAATGAAATCATCCACGTAGCGGCAGTAGCGACGCACCTTGAGTTGGCGCTTGATGAAGTGGTCGAGCGGATTCAGATAGATGAGCGCGTAAAGCTGCGACAGCAGGTTGCCAATGGGGATGCCCAGCGGCTCTGGCAGGTTAGCAAATGTCATCATCAGCCTGACTAGCGCCTCGTCGCCTATCACTGTGCGGATTTGCCGCTCCAGAATGGCGCGGTCGATGCGGTAGAAGAATTTTCGCAGGTCCAGCTTGAGGGTGTAGCTGTCTGGCGAGCTGGTCCGCAGGGCGGCCTGGGCGTAGTCGGCGGCTTTGTGGGTGCCCTTGCCTGGGCGGCATGCGTAACTCTGATCGATAAAGCGGCGCTCAAAGAGCGGCATGATGACGCGATATATGGCGTGCTGAATGACGACATCGCCGAACCATGGGGCGCATATTTCCCTCTGTTTTGGCTCGTAGATCTGGAATCGCCGGTATTCGCGCGGGCGGTAGGCGCCCTGCTTAATTCGGCTGCTTAGTTCGGCCAGGATGGCGCCGGCGCGAATGTCGAATGCCAGTACGGCGCGGGTGCGCGTTTTTCGCTTGCGGGCGGTTTGCCACGCTGCGATCAGGTTGTCTGGCGCTAGAATTTTCGCCATCAGGTTTTTGTGTGTTTTCATTTATTGCTCGATGGTGGCGCGGGTGATGGTCGACGGATGGCCGCTACTGAAAACCCGCGCGCTGCTGATTTCGCCGTCTGGCAGGATTAACCACCCCTTTGGCTCCACGTTGTCTCATTTGACTGTGAGGAGGATCCGAGGTCGGGCGAGCCCCAATGTTCGTGTTCCGATTCGACCGAGCGTTGTTCAGGTTGAGCGCGAACACGCCAGCATTGGCGCCGTTGTTCCAGTTGCCGCCGGAGATGGCGAGGAACGAAAAAGCATATTGATGGTCAACCCCTGATCCTGTTACTGCTTTGTTAAAGCTTGCTCTTTTTTAATCCAGCCACCTATCATTCTGCCGATTTCGTCAACGGCGTTAGATATGACCATCCAGCGGCGCTCGCCGACATTCGGCGGGGCTGATTTGCCCTTGTGGTGGGCGAAATAGCCCAGCTCATAGGCCAGATACAGCAGCATGCGCAACTGCTCGTGCCCCACGTCCAGCTGGGTCAGAGTGGTCTTTTTGTGGTAGCGCTTGTGCCCTTCAACCATCAGCTTGTAGCAGTCATAAAGCGTGGTGCGCACTTGTTGTGCTAGCCCGTACTTTTCGTGATGCGGCCAGTGGTTGAGGTAGGTGTTGAGCTTGGCCGCCAGCTCTACGTATTTGCGCACCAATAGCACGCCTGATGGATCCGGTTTTTGTGGGTTCGCCAATTGCGCCTCCTGATATGCCCCGCTCTCGCGGGGCGTTGCAAAGTGCCAGTGCTTACAGCACAAAGGCCGGGCGAGCCCCAAAGTTCGTGTTCCGATTCGACCGAGCGTTGTTCAGGCTGAGCGCGAACACGCCAGCATCGGCGCCGCCGCTCCAGCTGCCGCCGGAGATGGCGAGGCGCTCGCCGTAGTTGCGCAGGTAGAGCTGGTCGCCGCCGTGACTGGCGTCGAGCGGGAACAGTGACAGCGCCTTGGCGATGCTTGGCACGACCAATCCCGCCTTGCTGGTGATTTTTTCAAACGCCCCAGCGGTGCTCCCTGGAGTGTGTTCGTCGCTGCCCGCTTCACCGTTGCGATTGCTGACCGCGTCAGATAGCACCGGTGCGCCATGGGCGGTGGTGGTGCCGGCTGCTGATGCGTCGTATTTCAGCGTGCCGGCGCTGCCTGGTGCTACAAGTTCGCCGGTGCTGGCCGAGATGGCGCGCCATGCTGATGATGCTTTGGTCTGGCTGTTTTTGCTGTCGGCGGCGTTGTTGTTGGCCAGCACCTGGATTTCGCCATCGACCAGGCGCATGCCGCCGCGCCACTCCCAGACGTTGCCGCAGAGGTCGGCGATGCCGTTGGGATTGTTGTTGTGACGCCAGCTGACCGGGCCCGATCCGGTCAGGGTGCGCGGGTTACCGGATGTTGCGCCCGGCGCGCCGCCGTCGGCGCGGCGGGCGGTTTCAAATGGCGCGTCTGAGCTGCGCCCGTAGGCAGTGTTGCCGCGTGGCATAAAGCCATTTTTTTTGCACCAGTGGGCGATGGCGGACTGCTCGGCGTGAGTCATGGCGTGGAAGCCCAGGCCGCAGGCTGAGCCATAGGCCAGCGCCTCGTCAAAGGTCACTGAATGCAGTGGCTCGACGCCCGGCAGCGACAACAGCTCTCCGGCGCGCAGGCAGCCGGTGTGCTGGCCGATAAACAGCTCTGACTTTTCAACGCCGTTGACAATGAATGCCGGGTGGGTGCCATTGCCCAGCGCCGGGTCAATGTCTTGCAAATTAAAGCGCGGGATGACATGCATGTAGGTCGGCTGGCCCTTGGCGGTGTAGAGCACAGTGACGGTGCCGCCGGATGCGGCTTCCACAGCTGCGCGCAGGCTGTCTTTGATGAAGATCATGTGATGGCTCCTTATTTTGGCCAGAGGGTGAGGGTGATGGTGTCGGGGTCGAGCGGCAGTGGTTCTGGCGCGGTGTGTTGCTCGCCGCTTTCTGGCAGCTGTTCGGCAGTCAGTTCTGGCTGCGGGTATTTGCGCGGCGGAATGGCGACGGTCGCGGCGAACGCGCCCGGCCCCTGCAGACTCATGCCCTGCTCGGTGCTGAAGACGCTCAGGGTGGCGGTTTCGGCGAGCTGTTCGGCGGCGCAGTCGATGCGCACATCCCCCAGCGTTACTACTGGGCCGCTGATGGCGAAATCGTGGTGGGGCCCTTGTCCCAGCAAGATGATTTGCATGGTTACACTCCGTGGTGGGTTAGCTGATAGTTAATGACGACGTCGTCGGCGGCGGTGGCTAATGTCAGTCTTGCGCCGTTGCTGGCGCGCTCGGTGACGATGACGTCTGCTGCGCTGGCGCTGCCGACGCATGAGACCAGATCCAACTGCAAACGCCAGCTGACGTTGCCGACCGGGTAGGCAAACGGCCAGGCGATGAGCGCTGCGGGTGGGCTGCCCATGGCAATCGGGAAATCAGGCTCGACGCGGCGCACGTCGGTCAGCGTGACGGCGGCCAGGTATTGGTCTGACCCCGAGTTGTTGCCCGCCGGCACTGTGATGCGATAGAGCGGGATGGCATCGGCCGGGGCGTCTGCGCCTAGGCTGGATACATCCAGCTCAATGGCGGTCGCGGTGATGCGGGCGTAAGCGACACAGCTGGCCGGGGTCAGCCCGTTGTTGCTGGGGACGGCGGCGGCGTTGAGGCGCTCCGGCATGGCATAAACTCGCCCGTTGGCGAACAGCTCGCCAGCGGCAAAGCTCAGGTTGCGAGTGGCGGTGGTTGACTTGCTTGCGGCGCAGCCTTTGCGGGTGCCGCGATTGATGAGCGTCAGCTGCCCCGCCTGGTTGCGGTATCGCGCAATTTTATCCAGCTCTTTGAATGCGAGCTCAGTGCGCTCCATGCCGCGCACAATCTCTTGCCCCATCGCGGCCATCAGCGACTGGTCAGTTGTCTGCTCCAGCCCATCGACGCGCTCCTTGAGCGCATCCTGCCCTTTCTTGAGGTACTTGGTTCGGCTGCCCAGCTGCTTAGCCTGGACGTTGTCAATGCCGTCCGGGCCGCCCATCACTGGGTCGGTAGTTTCGAGTTGATAGATGCCATCAACCCACACGTCGGTTTCTTGCAAGTTTGCCATGATGGCTCCTTAAAAAATGATGGTCCATGACCCGGTGATCGATAGGTCGCTGGTTTTTTCAATCAGCCCGCGAACTTTGCGCGCAAACAGCGTGCCGTCGGCGCAGAGCAGGCCCAGTTCGCGGATGTTGAGCCCGTTGGCTTCGCTCTCGCTCAAGGTGAAGGCAAAGCGCGCTTGCCCTTCTGTGGGGAAGGTGATGGCGCTGACGGCCTTGGTGTATGCCTCGCTTATGGCTTGGTCGTTGGGCGTAGGGCCCACGCCATTGGTGCCAAAGGCGATGCGGTTGATGTTTTTGCCGCTGCCCTGGCCCGCAATCAGGCGCGCCAGCGCGCTTTTGGCTGACGTCATGATCATGTTGTGCTCGGTGATGGTCTGCGGCTGCTGCCCGGCGCGGTGCAGGGTGATGCTCAGCTGGCCGCGCAGGGTGATTTGGTCGTTGATTATCACGGGGTTACCTCGTTGTGAGTGGTCGGCCCGCTGCGAGTGACGCCGGGGTGGTGGCGATGCGCACCCGCGCGCAGCAGCTGGCCGTTGTGGGTGGTGCAGCGGTGGCGCGCCCGGCCATGGCGGCGCAGAGTGCGAGTGAAGGTGAGCGACAGCAGGCCATCATCAGCCACTTGGCTCCCTGCGCCACGGAGCAGGCCGTAGCGGTGATGGGTGCCGGTGCGCAGCGGGGAGACCCGGCAAGTGTCTTGATGGCTGACGCCCATGGTCAGGCTGAGGGCATCCCACTGGTTGGCGCGGGTCTCACCGGTGATGAGGCCACCATTGCGGCGCTGGGTGCCAGCGCGGGCGATAGAACCCTGATGGCGCAAGATGATGGCTTGATCGCGATTGATGGCGCCGTCACGGCGGCGACCCCACGGCAGCACTTCGCCGCTGGTGATGGCGGCCTGTTCGGTGACCCGTTCTACGGTGGTGATACGATCGCTGGTGTCATCGCTAAAGCGCAGGCCGACCAGTTGGCAGCGGGCGGGGGCGGTTTTTTCCAGAATGCGGCGCAGGCGGCGGTTGGCGGCGGCGCTGATGGTGCCGTGGTCTCCGATGTTGACATTGGCGCGGTACATGGCCCAGCGGCCGCCAGAGCCATATAGTTCGTGGCCGTTGCGCAACTGCTGACCGTTGCGCGTGACAGGTGGCAGCCCCTCTTCTAACTCGATGTCTTCATAGCCAGCGGCGCGAATGGCGCGCTCGACGCTGCCAACGGTGCCGCGCAGGCGATGGACATGGATCGCATCGGCGCAGGCTTGGCGGCGCGCCTGCTCGGTCATCAGGTTATCCCAGTTATCGACTCCCAATCCCCATGCCAGCGAGCCGAGCAGATCGGCACGGCAGTGCCACGGGTTCCAGCTATGGCGGTGCGGCAGCGGTTGATCCAGCCGCTGTTCTGCCAGTTGGTCGAGGGTGCGCGATAGCTCGGTCGCAGAGGGTGGCAGCAGGTTAGGCATAGGTCACCTCTTCGCGGATGCTGCTGACATAGGGGGCCGATTCGCGGTCGGTGGTGATGTCGGCGGTCGGGCTGCGCAGGATGACGTTGCTGATCCCGGCGTTCTTCAGGCTGGCGTAGATGTCTGCGATGGTGATGGTGCCGCCAATGATATTGGCGGTTGCGCAGTAGTCTGCCAGCCGCTGGCGGGCGACGTTCAGGCTGTGTTCGTCGTCAGGTAGACCCGGCAGGATGATTTGATAGTCGATAACCACTGGCACAATGTGCGCCGGGATAACGCTGACGGTGTCGGTTAGCGGGCGGATTGTTTTGTGATTGAGCCTGGCCCGCACGTTGGCCAACAGCGCTGCCGATGGGGTGCCATTACCGGCACGGGCCAGCACGGCGACATTCACGACACCCGCCCCACCGTTGTGGGCGTCGGCATCTTTGATGGCAGCCGGATCGGTGGCGATGGCGTGATAGCGGTATGAATCCTCAGGCCCTGCCGTTGACATGGCGCGCAGGGATAAAGCGCACCTGGCGCGCAGTTGGTCATCGGTCTCCCCTTCTGCTTTTTCGAGGTCGAAGAAGGCGGCGAGGTTGAGCAAGTCATCCCCTTGCGCCCATGCCAGCATGCTGGCTTTCAGGGCGTCGTTGAGACGGGCGCGCCAGATGAGCTCGCGATAGGACCACGATTGCAGCAGTACTGTCAGCGGTTCGGATTCGAGTTCGAGCACCGGCGCGAGGTGGGGCCACTGGTTAATCACCCAGGCTTTTTGCTCGGCCAGGATGGTTTCGAAGTCGAGTTCTTCGACCGCTTTCGGGGCAGGCAGCGTCGACAGATTGATGGTCATGAGGTTGCTCCGGTCGGTAGCTGGACGGTGCCGGATTCGAGCAGGCCGTTGTCGGCGCGTCGCCAGGTGAGGGTGACGGCGCAGCCGCCGCCCAGCTCAGGTGCGCCGAGCTCGACTTTGGTGATGCGGATGCGCGGCTCCCAGAGGGTGAGGGCGTGCACGGTGGCGGCCATCAGCCGCAGACGGGTGGCTCCGTGCTGCGGCTGATCGATGAGGCTGAATATCTCACTGCCGTAAGTGCGTCGCATGACGCGGGTGCCGATGGGGGTGGTGAGGATGTCACGCACCGATTGCAGAATGTGAGCGGTCTCGCTGATGGCGTGGCCAGAGGCTGCATTCATGCCGAGCCAGTTCATTGCGGGCCCCCGGAGGTGCCGCTGCCGGTGCTGACGTTGCCATGCCTGTGGGTGGTCACTTCGATGCCGCCTATGGTGGCGGTGGGGGCGGTGATCTTGCCGCCGGCGGTGATGGTGCTCCCGACCTTGAGCGCCTGGGTGCATTCCACCAGGGGGGTGATCAGCTTGACGGTGACGGAGGCCGAGAGCGTGGCGCTCTTGATGCCGCTGGCATTGAGCGCCCCGGTGGCAGGGTTGTACTCGATGACTGCGCCATCCGGGTATTCGATGCGGTCGAGGTCGCCGTTGTCGTCGTCGGCCAGTGGCTCGGGGTGCGCGTCCTGGTAGATGCCTGCCAACACAAAGGCGTTGCGCAGGTCACCGCTCAGGCTAAGCAGGATCACCTGTTCGCCGACGCTCGGGCGCATGCGGCGGCGGGTGCGACCGGCGCGCAGCACCAGATAGGGGCGCCAGTTGGTGTGGTTGCCCTTGGTTTCGACGCGGCATTCACCGGATCGCACCTCGGTCACGGTGCCGATGCGGATCAGGTCGTCGATTTTGCGGAGTAGGTCGATCAGGTTTGCGCTCATGTGGGGGAGTGTGTTTTGGCACAGCCCCCCTTTGCTATCGGCTGGCGTTGTAAACGGCGGTTTTACAACGAGGCGGTGAGGTGTTTGAACAGGGCGTCTTCAATGCGGTCGATGTCGGCGTCGGTGATGCCGATCAGCTGGCGTTCCGGGTATTGCACGGTTTTGCCCCTGATTTTGTCGCGCAGGCCGAAGTGGTGAACCGTGGCGAGCCGGTTGGCGCTGCCGGTGAATGCCACGGTGGCCTCGCTGGCGGTGGCGGTGGCCTTGAGCCATGCCGGCTTGACCAGCTTGGTGAACATCCTGCGGCGGGTGGCGCCTTTGCGGCCGCGCAGCTTGGGCTGTGGCTTGCGCGGGGTCATGGCGGAGCCATCCGGCTGTTTGTTGGCGCGGATCCGTTCTGATTGGGTGGCCCGCATGGTGCGGGCAAGGTCGGCGGCCAGCTTGCGCCGTTCGCTGGCGGAGAGCTGGCCCAGCAGGGCGGCGGCTTGCTGGCCTAGTTGCTGGAGGGCGTCGGCGGCCATGGCTGATGCTCCCCGTTGATAAAGAGTTCCCAGGTGATGCCGTCGTAGGGGTCTTCTGGCGGCTCCGGTACGTGCTCCCAGCCGATCCCCTCTTCCGTTTTGGTGACGATAACCCGTTCGGTGAGCTGGACGGTGATCAGCAGGTCGTAGAGATCCCCGGCCAGCAGCTCCGACTCGACCTTGATGGCATCCTCACGCTTCTCCGCGTTGGTGAACAGCTCTGGCTGGTGTTGGCGCAGCCAGGCCAGCAGCGGCACGACCAGCTGATCCGGGTGGCCGGCAAAGTCGATGACGCCGATGGAAAGCGGGTATTGCCACTCGAACGAGAGGGAACGGGCGCCGGTGGCGACGATGCGGCCATCGCCCACGGTGAGGATCAGCCCTTCGGGATTCTGCGCCAGTTGCGGTACGCAGCGGGCAATCACGTCACGGATGGCGGCTGGTTTGAGCATGGTTCCTCCGGTGGCACTGGATCACGGCATCGACCCGGGCGGCGCAGGTGGCCCAGGCGGATTCGGTGGCGGTCAGCATGTCGAGCAGGTCGCCGTTATTGACCGGGCCCGCCAGCGGTAGCTGGCAGGGTGCCGGGGCGGGACAGGTGAGCCTGATAATCTGCGGCGCCGGTGAGGGCGGGGCGCTGGAGCAGCCCGACAACAGCAGCAGGCAGAGGGCGAGCTGCCCAGTCCTTGAGTTCTGCATTTTCACGTTTGAGCCTCTTGATGGTATCGGCGCGGGTGGCGGCGGTCAGGGCCAGCTGGTCGAGCTGGCCCTGCAGCTGCTGGGTGGCCTCGTCACGGGCCGTCAGTTCGGTGGTGAGGGTGGTGATGGCGGTATCTTTGAGCTGTTCCCGCAGCTCTGCTTCTTTGGCCCTGTCGCTGGCGGCCTTGAGGTCGCTTTGCAGGGTGGTGACCTGGCCTTTGGCCGTGGCGGCTGAGGTGGCAGACCAGCCCCAACCGCCCAGGGCGACGGTCAGGGCCAGCAGCAACCAGGTGAGGGGGGAGCGTAGTAATGCCATTACGGTTTCCTCGGTTGTGGGGTGGGCTGTGGCTTATTCTGGTTACATCCTCTGAACGGGCAGACCATGCAGCCACCAAGCCAGCGCAATTCCAGACACTTCGCATCCAGCTTGGTGCAGGTTTTCCCTACCAAGTGACCGCACTTAGGCCGAGGCATCTGCCACCTCCTTCACCGGATAGACCTTGGTAAAGTGGTCGTATGCCTCGGCCAGCTTTGTGTCGTAGCGGTTTTCTTTGTAGGCGGGGCCGTTGTAGCGGCGGGCCACGTCGGCCCACTTGCCCGCCTTGAGCGCCTTGTGCAGCACCGGGTCCTGCTCGATAAAGCCGACCACGGCGCGTAGGTGTTCCGTTTCACTGCGCTGCATGGCGGCCAGCCAGTCGTCTGCCGAGGCGTAGCCCAGCGCGGGCCAATGGAAGCCCATCACCTGGAACATCCCCCAACTGGCCGACTCGATGGCGGCGGCGCGGTGCAAGGTCATGGCGGTTTGCAGGCGGGCCCATTCGGCCGGGCCGCCCTGGTAGCCGCCGCGCTTGGTGTTGCACAGGGCCGGATACAGGCCAGCCATGCGGTTGGCTTCGGCTTCCCCCTGGTGTTTGACCAGTTGCTTGAAGAACACATGGCGCTCGAACAGCAGGCGCGGGCGCTGGCAGTCGTCGAACCCTTCGCCGGCGGACTCGACCTGGGCGAAGGCGGCGAGTTTGGCTGGCTCGACGCCGAGCCGTTCAGCGGCGTGCTGCAGATCGGTGAGGGTGAGCTGATTGCCGATGGCGGCCCCGCGCAGGGCGGCCAGGGTGCGGGGCCCTGCCTGCCCGATGGCGACAATCAGGTGGTCGCGTTGGAAGGCGAGCACGGCCTGCTCGGTGGCACCGCCAAACCAGCCATCCGGCTCGACCGGGTAGCCGGCGCGCGCCAACAGTTGCTGCAGTTCGGTCACCGGTGCGCCGATGGCGCCTTTTCTGAGGGTCATGGTTGAAACCTCCCGTTCAGGTGGCTGGCTGTGGTGGGGTGTTGACGGCGCCTTGGCAGCAGGCGCATGACGGACCCGCGGGAACCGATCAGGGCGGTGAGCACCATGGCTGCCAACAACACGGCTGCGGGGTCAGGTACAGGCAGCACGCCGAGCAGGGCGCGCAGCGGCACGGACCCGGCGGCGACGGTGAGCAGCCACGCCAACAGTGCTGGAATGGGGCGATAGTCGCCCCCGTTACGGTTGAAGATGGCCAGTCGGATGGCGATGGCGGCGCAGATCATGGCGTAGAGGATGGTCAGCATGTCAGCCCCCTTTGCGGAGTTTGAGCAGGTCTTCCGGCGCTTTGCGCAAGGCCCACTGCAGCAGGTGGACGGCCAACGCCGAGGCGAGCAGGGCGCCTACTGCTTTGGGCACTTCGACGCTTTGCGGCAGGACGCCGGCCAGTACGGTGGCAACCAGCGGGGCCGCCAGTGCACCGGTAACGAAGGCGGCGATGAACAGGCCCGCCTTACGCAGGTTGCCGAGTTCGGCGGTGGTGGCAATAAAGACCAGCGCCCCGGCAAATGCGCCAAGGAGCACGCCGGGATCTACGCCGGGGAAGAGTGACAGCAGAGCCAGCCCGGTGAGGGTGCTGGTTGCTGCACTGGATGAGATGGGTTCGGGCATCGTGCTCTCCTGTTGTTATCGCTGGCCGCCGTAGTGGCGGGCGGTTTGAAACTCATGGATGGTTTGGCAGTCGGTGCAGCGTTCGCAGCCCCGGATTGCTTCTCTGCGCTCCTGCGGGATCGGGTCGTCGCAGTCGATGCAGTCGTGGGGGCCGGTGCCCGCAATGCGGGCGGCATGGATGCGGGCTGCGAGTTGCAGCTCGCTGATCTCGGCCTGTCGTTCAAGTTCGTCGTCGAGGCGGCTCATGTCAGTGCTCTCATGGGTCAGTCCCATAGCTGGATCAGGGGCGCTTCGGCCTGGGTGGGGGCATCTGGCAGGGTGATGAGGGTACCCATCGGCAGGATGGGCCCCAGTTCTGCCAGCCGAGGGTTGAGCGTCAGCACCTGTTCGGTGATGCCCGCGGTGTAGCCGTAGTGCCGGTTGATGATGAGGTCGAGGGTTTCCCCCTGTTGGGCGCGCAACTGCATCAGATGAGCTCGACCGTGGTGTGGGTAGTGCCGAGGATGTCGCGAATGGCAAAGCGGGCGTCGCGGTAGAGGTCGTCGGCGGTGAGGTTGCGCGGCTCGGCGTCTTTGACCGCGTCAGCAGTGGCTGTGCTGTCGAGGTAGCGCTCGTATAGGTTGGCGCGGGCCATGCTGTAGACGGCGCGGCGATACCAGTGCACCAGCACGGATTCGGTGGCGATGCTCTCTGATGGCACGTCGGCCAGTGCGGTGTAACCGTCGCCCTGACGGTTGATGGCCCAGCCGCTCAGGTCGCTGTTGACGGCGGCGATGGCGTCGATCACGGCATGGCGCAGCCGCTCGGTGGTGATGGTGCCATCGGTACGCATGATAGCGCGCAGGTCGGCCAGTTTGATGACCGGCCAGAACGGGGCGCTGCTGATCTCGCCTTCGTCTTTGCTGGCCGGATTGGTGGGGATGAATCCTGAGGTCATGGCTGCTCCTTCCCCCGGTGGTTGGGCGGTGGTCGGGCCGTCTGGTATGCCGTTGGCATTCGTCAGGCCCGAGCCGCCCAGGGTGCGGGGTTCGCTCGGTTAGCTGGCCTCGCCGGGGGCGGGGCCTTGCTGTTCGGTGGCGTGCTCTTGGCAGGCCTCGGCATTGGCCGGTGCCGTAACAGAGGCGGCGCTTACGTCGCTGGCGACTGGCAGCTCTGCGGCTTTTTGCTTCTTGATTTCCCGCTCCAGCACTTCGAGCTCTTTCTTGATGCCCACCTTGTCGTGCAGTTCGATGGCGCGTTGATAGTGCTCGGCGGCTTGCTCCTTGAAGCCTTCGGCCAGTGCTGCGCGGCCCACGGCCTTGTGCAACTTGGCGCGCACCTGGTCGAAGATGTCGCAGTCGGTCAGCAGCTCGAGGTAAGCGCACAGCAGGCCATAACTGGGGCCCGCGCCTGCTTCTTGCAGCTTGATGGCGGTGTCGGCGACCTCTTCGGCGATCAGGGTGGCGGCGGTGCGCTCGTAGCGGTCCGGGGTGCTTAGGCCATGGCGGATCACGTAGTCAGCCATGTTGAAGCCCCCTTCGAGATCGCCGGTGTCGAGGGTCCAGAGCATGACGGTGACCAGGACGTCATCTTGTCCGCCCCGGTCGGCGGCCAGCAGGCCATCAATCCACGGCTTGTAGACAGGCAGCATGGTGCGCTTGGCGTCGATCTTGCGCTCGATGCTCTGGATGCCCTTGAGGGTGCGGCGGTGTTCGGCCAGCTGCATCAGCTGCAGCTCGTAGGCGTTGGCGCGCATCTGGTCGAATTGGGGATTGGCCGCCCCTTGCAGGGCGGCCAGTACTCTTTCGCGGTGGCGACGGGCGGGTGTCATGCTATCCCCTTACGGCCGAGGCCCGATGACGATGTTTTCGACCAGGGCCGCGCAGTCGTAGTCCTCGACCACATAGGCGTCATTGGAGCTTTCGTAGTTGACGACGCGGTTGCGCTTGGGCTCGTCTTCGATGTAACGACGGCGGGCGCCGTCTTGCCAATAGATGGAGAGGTTGCTGAGTTTGGTGATCAGCAGGGCGTCTTCCGGGAAGAAGGGGACACGCACGGCCTTGAGGCCGCCGATCTGCTTCTGGCTGACCAGCACTTGGGCGGCCAGTTTGTTCTGGTTGTCACCCGCATCGTTGATGATGGGGAAGTATTTGTCGGAGAGCATCTTGCGGCCGCAGATGACCACCAGTTTGGTGTCGTCCTGATGCCACGGCTGGATCAGCTCGCTCACGGCGTCGAACACCAGTGCGTCGAGATCCTTATAGTCGCCGGCGGCGGGGTCGATGTAGATCTTGCCGCTGCCCTGCACGCCCTCTTGCATGACCTGCGCCGGGGCATCCTGGCGGATGTGCTCCAGCCAGCCGACGTTCACATCTTGCAACAGCGGATTGGCGTTGCGGTCTGTGTCTTTGGCGGCGCTGGTACCGTTCCAGCCGATCATGATGCGATCCAGCCCCTGGCGAGTGATGATGGCGTCACGGACACGGGTCTGGAAATCGGGGAGCTTGGCCCAGGCGTCGAGCTGGGCATACCCGATCAGGGTGTCGTAGTTGGTCTGGGCGCACTCGTAGTCGTGGGCGTACAACGAGGTCGGATCGTTGGGCTGGCGGTCTTTGGTGGCGGTGTCGGTGCGGCCGGCGATGGTGCTGCTGATACCGATGCCGACCTTCTGCCCTTTGAGTTCATCCACCGGCACCATGTTGATCATGGAGAGGAAGGCGACGGACTCCTGCATCTTGGTTTCCAGGGTCTGCTGGACGCTGGGCTGCACGTTGAACTGCTCCATGGCGCTGGTGATGGCGTTGAGTTTGGCCACCTGGCCGGTGAACTCGTTGAACTTCTGGCGGGTTTCTTTACGCATTGGGCATGTTCCTTAACAGTCGGTTTGAATGGTGGCGCCATCGCTACCGGTGGCTGGCGGGCGCTTGTGGCTGAGCTCTTCCTGGCCTTCCAGCTTGGTGGTGAGGTCTGCCAGTGCCTTGGCGGTGTCTTCCAGCTTGCTGGTCAGCTCGGTGATGGTCTGGGCCTGTTCGGCAAATTGCTTCTGCATACCGGCATCGAGGCTGGTGACCTCTTTTGCCACCGTTTCGACGGCTTGGTGCACGTCGCTGAAATCGGCGGTGGATTGCTTCTTGTGGGTGGAGAACAGCGCGGTGACCCGTTCCAGCAGACCGGGGCCTTTGTCACCTTCGCTTTCAAACTCGATGACGGTTTCCAGCGCTTCGGTGAACAGGCACTCTTTGTGCTGCTTGCGCTCGGCCAGTGGGTTGACCTTCGCTTTGCTGCAGAACTCCAGCATTTCAGTACCAAGGCTGGCCGGGCTGTCGGTGACTGCCAGCCCCATCAGGTAGGCGCCCTTTTCATTCAGGTTCGGGTGGATTTCGACGGAGGTGTAGACCTTCTGGCGCTTCTTGTTCAGTTCGACCAGCTCTGGGGTCGGGTCGATCTGCACGAACAGGGCCAGGCGTTTTTCACCTTCCATGTCGACCTCTTCGGTCTTGGCGGCGGTGATGTCGCCGTACATCTTGAACTGGCCGTTGGGGTCATAGCCCCGGATGTGCTCCATATTGACCCGCGCGCCGTAGGTGGATTGGTTGTAGCGCTGGGCCATCTGTTCAATCCATTCGCGGGTGATGGTGCGCCCGTCTGTCGTGCCCCCTTCGACGGCAACGCGGAAAAACTTGGACTTAGCCATGAGCTGTGATCCCTTTGGTAATTGGGTTTCTGGTCGGGCTCATGGTCTGGTTTGTGCGCCAGATCCTTCAATCTGTGGCTGTTGTAAAACCGCTGTATACAACTGGGGCGCGCGCTTTGTGTTTGGCGTGCTGGGTAGACTGGCGCCATGACAGCACCCTTACTCTTCCCCCATATCGAACCCCGCAGGCAGGCCATGCACCTGTACTTCCAGGGGTACAAGATCCGAGCCATTGCGGAGCTGCTGGCGACCCCGGAGGGGACGGTCGGCACCTGGAAATCCCGCGACGGCTGGGATGACATCAAACCCATCGACCGGGTCGATTTCGCGCTGGAGGCGCGGATGTGTCAGCTGATCGCCAAGGAGGTGAAAACCGGCGGCGACTTCAAGGAGATTGACCTGCTGGGCAGGCAGTTGGAGCGGGTCGCCCGGGTTCACAAATACAGCAACGGCGGCAACGAGGCTGACCTCAATCCCAAGGTGGCGAACCGCAACAGGGGGCCGAAGAAGGCCCCCGAGCGCAACGTGGTGGAGCCCGAGCAGCAGGAGAGGCTGATCGAGCGCTTCGAGTCGACTATGTTTGGCTACCAGCGCACCTGGTACGAGGCTGGCAACCAGCACCGGATCCGCAATCTGCTCAAGTCGCGCCAGATTGGGGCGACCTACTTCTTTGCCTTCGAGGCGTTCATCGACGCCCTGGTCACCGGGCGCAACCAGATTTTCCTGTCGGCCAGCAAGGCGCAGGCCCATGTGTTCAAGCAGTACATCATCCAGTTTGCCAAGGATGAAGGGGTCGAGCTCAAGGGCGACCCCATGGTGCTGCCGAACGGGGCGCACCTCTACTTCCTCGGTACCAACGCCCGCACAGCCCAGAGCTACCATGGCAACATCTACATGGATGAGTACTTCTGGATCCATGGCTTCCTGGAGTTCCGCAAGGTGGCCTCCGGCATGGCGATGCACAAGAAGTGGCGCCAGACCTACATTTCCACCCCCTCCAGCCTCTCCCATCCTGCTTATGCGTTCTGGTCCGGCGCCAACTTCAACCGGGGCAAGCCCAAGGCCGACCGGGTCGAGATTGACCTGAGCCACGCCAACCTAGCCGACGGCAAGCTGTGCGCCGATGGCCAGTGGCGGCAGATCGTCACGGTGGAAGATGCGGTGCGCGGCGGCTGCGACCTGTTCGACCTGGATCAGCTGCGCAGCGAATACTCCGAAGAGGAATACCTCAACCTGCTGATGTGCATCTTCATGGATGACACCTCGAGCGTCTTCCCGCTTGCCACCCTGCAGCGCTGCATGGTCGACAGTTGGGAGCTGTGGGACGACTACAAGCCCTTTGCCCTGCGCCCGCTTGGCAGCCGGCCAGTGTGGATCGGCTATGACCCGGCCAAGGGCGGGCAGGGGGATAGTGCGGGCTGCGCCGTGCTGGCCCCGCCGGCGGCACTGGGCGGCAAGTTTCGGGTGTTGGAGCGCCACCGCTGGAGCGGGATGGACTTCGACGCCCAGGCGCGGGCTATCAAGGTCATGTGCGAGCGTTACAACGTGGGCTACATCGGCATCGACACGACCGGGATCGGGGAGGGGGTCTATCAGCTGGTGAAGCAGTTTTACCCGGCGGCGACCCCCATCCAGTACAACCCGAGCGTGAAAATCCAGATGGTGATGAAGGCGCAGGATGTGATGAACAAGGGGCGGCTGGAGTTCGACAGTGGTTGGACTGACCTGGCCCAGGCGTTTATGAGCATCCGCCGCGCCGTGACCGCGGGCGGCAAGCTGCCGACCTTCGAGGCCAGCCGCTCTGATGAGACCAGCCACGCCGACATTGCCTGGGCCACGATGCAGGCCCTGTTACACGAACCGCTGGCAGGTGCCACCGGTACCAATACCAGCATGATGGAGATTTTCGCATGAGAAAGCGCCGCCAGCCGCGCCATACCTCGCCGGTGACGGCGACCCAGCAACCCGCCCCGGCCATCGAGGCGTTCAGCTTTGGCGAGCCGGTGCCAGTGCTCAGTCAGCGGGAGGTGTTCGATTACCTGGAGGCCATGCACAATGGCCGCTGGTATGAGCCGCCCCTCTCCCTCAATGGGCTGTCCCGGGTCTATCGGGCCGGGGTGCATCACGCCTCGGCCATCCAGGTGAAGCGCAACATCCTGCGCTCCTGCTTCATCCCGCATCCGAAACTGAGCCTGGCCGCCTTCACTGGGCTGGCGCTGGACTATCTCATCTTCGGTAACGGCTACCTGCAGGCGGTGCAGAACCGGATCGGCGGGGTGCTGCGCTATGACCACCTGCGGGCCAAATACTCCCGGCGCGGGCTGGATCTGAACCAGTATTGGTGGATTGCCCAGCCCGGGCAGGAGCAGGCGCTGCCCGCAGGCCGGGTGGGCCATGTGATGGAGGCTGACATCAATCAGGAGATCTACGGCATCCCCGACTACGTGGGCGGGCTCAACTCGACCCTGCTTAACGAGTCGGCCACCCTGTTCCGCCGCCGCTACTACGAGAACGGTAGCCACGCGGGCTTCATCATGCACATCACCGACGCGGTGCAGAACGAAGGGGACATCGCCAAGCTCAAAGAAGCCCTGCGCCAGAGCAAGGGGCCCGGCAACTTCCGCAACCTGCTGCTCTACACCCCGGGCGGCAGCAAGGACGGGGTGAAGCTGATCCCGGTGGCCGAGGTGGCCGCCAAGGATGACTTCCTTAGCATCAAGAACGTGAGCCGGGATGACCAGCTCGCCAGCCACCGGGTGCCGCCCCAGTTGATGGGGGTCATGCCCAACAGCACCGGCGGGTTTGGCGATGTGACCAAGGCCGCCCAGGTGTTCGACATCAACGAGATAGACAGCATCAAGGCCAGCCTGCTGGCGCTCAATGATTGGGCGGGGGAGGAGATCATCCGGTTCAATCCCTATCGACTGTCAGATCTGACAGGGCAGGCCGAATAGGCGAGGTTATAGATACATCGAGCACCTGGAGTCTGTGTGTGTTCGTGGTTTCACATTAAAGCCCCCTCACCGAGTGGGCTTTTTTTTGCCTCTCATCTGGCGGCCTGAGCGCTCCGCTACGGCATCGGCCCACTAACCCGCCGCCAACACACTCCCATACCCTCAAACGTCGCCACAGGGCGGCAGGTTCAGCCTACCCACCCCCGCCAGCACCCAGCGCGCGCAATCGTTACCCCGCCACGCCTGCCCGCTTTATGTGTTGAAAATCATGCAGGTGAACGACGGGGGGAGGGGAGCGGCTCCCCACGCCAGCACTGGCCGCGCGCGGCTTTTCGGATCCTTTTTGCGATCCTTCACTTTCTGCCAGATCCTTTCAATCTTGTGCCCGCCAGCATTGCTTGACCCTCTCTGTCACAATATTGCACCCGACATAAATGTGTCCGGTCACGATTCTGGCGTGACCGGACACAATTTCTTATCTCTGACATTACAAGGCTATCGTCTTGTCGCCTTGGGTGAGCCAGCACTCTGCCTCTCCCTTGAATGTTCCGCCGCACCCTTCTGGCAATGCGCAGTCGCAGTTCTGGCAGATCTGCTGATTCAGCTCGGCTTCCTGTTCCAGCCAGCGCTCCCAGTCTCGCCGGATCAGGGTGCTGATGTACTCGTCGGCGGAGTAGGGCTCACCGCTGCCAGCCCGAGCGATGCGCAGGTGGTCCAGCTGCTGGCGCTCCCGTTCTGAGAGCGCCACCTCCACCCGCTTGATACCGATGGCGGCCCGCCTGACCCGCTGTTCCTGCTTGCGTTTAGTGGCGGCGCTCATTGCCACACCGCCCTTACCACCATGGCATCCTGCTTGGCCCACGCCCGCCAGCTGGCGATGGCGATTTCGGTCTCTGGTAGGGCAACCGCCGGATGGCGGTACACCACATGGGTGACAGTGCCACGCCTATTCATCTTCGTGGCCGTCACTAACCTGGTGGTACCGAGGCGGGTGATCACGTCACCCGCTACCGGATGTTTGCGGGGGTCTCTCATGATTGAGCTCCTGTTTCGATTTGACGGTGGTCAGCCACTACCTGGTGCAGAGCTGGCTGGTAGGTTGGGTTGAGCTGTGCGGCGGCCCCCGGGTTGGCGCGGTCGATGGCGCTGCCCGGTGCGATGAAGAGGGTGCGGCCAGTAACGGCGCAACGGATGGTGCCGCTCTGGTCGATGGCCACGGGGGTGAGCCCGTCCACGATATGGCGGCGGCCAACCGAGCGGCCATCTGCGGTCAGCACTGGCACGGTGGGGCGGCTGGACTTGGCCTGAAACGGGTTCGGCACCTCGGCGGCGATGGCCGGTAGGGCCAGTTTCGCGGCGTGAGGATGGCGACGGCGCAGGATGGCGCAGGCCACGGCCTGCTGTTTGCCCTTGAGCATCCCCACCCACTGGCTGATCTCGTTGGCTGGCCAGCGCTGCTGCAGGATGCAGGTCACCCGGTTATCCAGGCGGCGGTACTCTTCGCGGCTGACGGTCTGTTTGCTACTCATGTTCATGCCCACTCCTCGCTGTAGTCGTCCTGTTCCTGTATCCACTCCGGCGCATCCAGCCCTTCCAGCACGCGCCACATCTCGGACTGATAGGGCTCAGGCAGCATCTCGATCCAGCGGTGCGCCCCGGCGTGGCCCTGTGCCTGGTAGACCTTGCCGCAGAGCTCAACCAGCGTCGGCCAGTCCTCATCGCCTTCCGGTACCGCGTACTCATCCGGCTGGCCCTGTTCGTCTGGCACCTGGCCTTCTGGCTGCCAGTCCGGCTCGCTCGGGAGCGCTCGGCTCGACTGCACCTGGCCTTTTTCCAGCCGGAGGGTGTAGCCGTCCGCAGTCACGCTGGCACCTGCCCGCAAACGCCCGATGGAGAAGGGAGATAAACCCCATTGCTCTGCCATCAACTGATCCGCGAACGCCTCAGGATCCGGCTGCGTACAGTTATTGTCAGAGCTCCAAGGCGCCGGGCTGTCGCCCGCCTTAACCCCAACACCCCCAACCGAAACCCCGGCGGCCTTGGCGGCCTCAAAGGTGCCGGCTGGTACCACTTCCCAACCTTGCAGGCGGGTCTTGATACCCAAGTGAGTGGTGTGCAGCCCCATCAGTCGCTTGATGTCTTCGCCGTAGCAGTTGGCCTGCTCCTCGATGAGGTGGGCCAGCTTGATGGGGTGCTCGGCACGGGTGGCCAGTGCGCCGCCCATGGCTTCGAGGTAGCAGCGAAAGATGGCGTTATCGGCGGCATAGCGGGCCGCCTCAAAGCGCGGGTCTTGCAGCACTGGCTTGGGTGGCCCCACCAGATCGCCATGCCTCTTGGCGTTGCTGATGCGGCGCAGCTCGCGCCAGACCCCGACCGGTGCGCCGCCGATCTGCTGGAAGGTGCGGATCCCCCACCAACTGGCCCATGCGCACGCATGCAGCGCGCCTTGGTCGGCTGGGGTGTTTGCCTCTTCGTCGTCACCGACATAGGCGCCGTCGATGTTCTTGGCGATGTACTTGGCGAGATAGCCGGTCGCATCACCCTTGGCCGGGTCGATCATCTTCCAGTCGAACCGGGGCGTGATATCGGTAAAGGTGGGGGCGGCCATGGGGACCCGCACCAGCTCGCTCTTGTCGTCGGTCAGGGCGTAGTGCTGCAGGGTGCTGATCACCGCATTGCGGTCTGACGGGCGCATAAACAGCAGCATGTGCCAGTGCGGGGTTCCATCGTGGTGAGGCTCGCATACCCGAAAGCCGTAGACAGGTAACTCATTGCGCTTGAGTGAGGCGCGGGTCAGGCTCCACAGCTTGGCCAGATAGGCGCAGGTGTCGCGCGGGGTGGCGCCCTGGTACTTGTCGTTTTCGACGGTCTTACCGTTGCGGCCGGTCTTCCAGGTGTGAAATCGGCTCGGCGCCGTCCAGGTGAAGAAGACCCCCACATGGCCCTGCTCCTCGGCGTAGTCTTCAAACCCGCGCATGCGGGTCATCATCTCGGCGCGGCGGTTGACCGGGTTGGCATTGCTCGCTTCCCAGCAGTCCTTCATCGAGACAACCAGGTCGTGCTGCTCGTTCATCACCTCCGACTCGGCCAGCCAGCGCATCATAGCCCGCTTGCGCTCGCGTACCACTTTCATGGTGCCGTTCGAGACGTAGGCGGAGACCCCCTTGCGCACCTTGCCCAGCAGGATGGCGATGTGCTCTTGCAGCCGATCCCAGCAGCGGTTGATGCGTTTCTCCCACCATTTGGCGGAGAGCAGGCGCACCATCACGCGCAGGATCCAGTTATCCCGCGCCTCTCTGGTTTTGAACTCCGGCATCTGGCCGACGAACCCCCACTGGTCGGCAGGCTGCTTGATGGATTCCCATGTCTCCATCAGATCCAGTTCACCAGCGGCGGCGTTCTGCTCGATGTTCTTCCAGATGGCGGCAGTCTGGTTGGCGAACTGGTGGGCCACCCGCTTGCGCCCGTCGTCGTCGCGTAGCTGCTGGGCATCGACCGGCAGCGCCATCACCAGGGAGCGGACCCACTTCACCCGCTCCCGCAGCCAGATGTTTGCGCTACGGCAGTGGCGGGCGGTCCCATCTTTGCGGCGGCGCACGTACTGCTTGAACAGCACCTGGGTGAACTGCATTGAGAGGCCATCGAGCAGCTGCACCGCCCAGACCAGATCGGATTCACCAGGGGCACCGACAAAGGCGGCCTCCAGCTTGGTGCCTGGCATGGCATTGGCGAGGGCATCGATACGGGCCTTGAGGGTCTTCTTGGATAGCGGTAGCTGGTTGCGTTTTGGCGTCGGCAGGCGGCTGATGGCAAACCCAAGATGGCCAGCCTCGGCGGCTGGCCCTGTTTTCTGTTGGTTGGTCATTGGTGATGGGTCCCCGACAGCGCTTTGATGTTGTTCCGGCAGGAGGCCAGCGCACGGCGGGCATGTCTCGCCATCTTTCTGGCGGCGACACACTGGCGCAGGGTCAGGGAGACCGTGCAGCGCGGGCGAGGGGATAGCTGACGCATTGCCAGCAGGTCGCGCTGGTAGCTGCGCAGGCGGGCCTCGTCGCCCATCATGGTGTCGAACCATCTATCCACACGGGTTTGCAGGTCGGAGATCAGGCGGTGGCTCATTTGATGGTCTCCCCCAGTCCGTGGAGTGGCTCGCAGTCTGCCCACCACTCGGCGATCTCTCTGGCCAGCACCACCTCACCGCCACCCAGCGCCAACCAGTACACGGCGCGGATGGCGCCAAGGGCCAGCAGCTCCTGGGCGATATTGCGGTTGCGCTTGGCGTCGCAGCCCGAGGTGTTGAATTCCTCCTGTGCCGCCTCCCAGTGCTTGGTCAGCGGGCTGACCGGCGCCGGCGGCTGCATATGGGTGGGGCCTTCCTCTGTGGTGCCCTGGTCATCCTGCGGGGCCTCCAGTTCAAACAGGTCTGTCATGCCAGCGTCTCCTCGTCGTCGCGGTCTGCATTGGCCTCGCGGCTGGCCAGTGCCAGCAGCCCATACATCGCCAGCAGCAGCACTGCTGAGCGAGTGACAACCAGATCCTCACGCCGCAGGCCATCACCCTGGTTCAGCTCTGCCAGCAATTGCACGACCAGCTCGCCGGTGTCCTCGAAGGCAGCCAGCCGCTTGCTCAGCTCGTCGGCTGACCTATAGCCAATGCAATGAGCGGCGGCCGACATGGCGACCAGGCTGGTGTTTACCTCACCTACAAGCGGCTCTGGTAGCGAATCGCCGTTAACGCCGACCCAGTCGCTCAGGCTGGCGGCGGTGGTTTTGACCACCCCATACAAATTCAGCACAGCCAGCTCTGCGGCCAGACGGGCCCGCATTGCCATTGGGTTTACATAGACTTCGCTCATGCCTCATCCCCCATCACGGAGTCGTCATCGAGCAGATCGGCAGGGCGGCTGGTCACGACCAGTTGCACCTGGATGTACTCATCACCGGAGTAGAGCTCGCCCAGTGCGATGCGGTTTTCCTGCTCGCCGGTGGCCAGCAGCTCGGTCAGCAGCGGCAACACGGCCCGCTCTGCCCGCTTGGCGATGTGAATGGCGTCGATGCTCATGAATGGGCCCTCCGGTTCATGGTGTGGAATAGCTGATGCCAGCGCTGGTTCTGTTTGGCCTGGGCCATCAGGGACTTACCCTCCGACCCACGGTAGAGGTAGGAGTAATCGGTGCTGGCGCGAAGCCGCGCCGTCAATTCGTGCACGGCGGCAATGGCGGTTTGCCGGTTGACCGGCTGCAACAGCGTGTTCATGCCACCCCCTCGATGATGCGGATAGCGCCAGAGGTCAGGCGCTCCATGCGGGCGTAGCCGTTCCGGCCGCGCAGCCAGGTGGTACCGCAGTTGATGCAACCGCGGCGGACCAGATAGGCGGATGCCGCCTTGATAGTCGGTTCGGTGTGACGCGTGATAACGGCGGCCATGATCAGATCCCCCCACGGCGGTTGACGCATGACCAGACCGCACGCCAGGCCATGGCGGCTGGGCGTTCTACTGCATGGATCAGGTCTGGGCTGGCGCGGTAACGCTGACCACGGCAGGCCAGCTTGCGGTTTTGCAGGCGCAGGTTGCGCAATTGGTCACGAATGGCTAAAGTTGGCATGTCAATTCTCCTGGTTGACGATGGAAAGCCCGCTGGTGTTGTCGCACCGATAGCGGGTTTTTTATTGCCCGATGGCCCTGGGGCCTGACTGGCACATCTCACTGCCCGCCAGCACGGCGCGTTTCATGCGCAGCTTGGCGGCCCTTTCTCTCTTCTCTCTCTCGATATCCCCGATAGGCCTGGTCACTGGCGCCGGGTGCCACACCTGGGTGTCACAGCCGCCGCGAAACTCCCCCTGGTACTCCAGTGCGATCACCGCCAGCCTGACCGCCTCGCGCTGTGCATGGGGTAGGGCTGACAAGGTGGCGGTCATCAGCTCGCCCCGTGGCTGGCGGGCGATGGTACAGATGGCCGCCTTCTTGGCTTGGCTCAGGGCCAGCCAGTCGGTGTCCAGACTGGATCGCGTTTTGCCGAACAACTCCCGCAGGATCTGGCAGCCGGCGGTGTTCATGGCCACCTGCTCGTCGGGGGTCAGCCCCGCCAGGTTGCGCTGTTCATGGTCGATGCGTTGCGTTTGCATGGGGTTCTCCTTGCGGTATGGGGCCTAGGCCCCTTCCTGTTCTGCGGCGGTTTCTGCGACCCCGGCCTGCTTGAGCGCCTCAATGGCGGGGAACGGGCGAGGGTGGGTTGGGATGGGCTGGGCGGTATGCACGACCGGCAGTACCACCGCCGGGTTTCTCAGTTCTGCCGGTTTCAGCTCTGCCACAATTTCGGCCAACACCTTGCAGCGGAAATTGCACTCAACATTGGAGCATCGCTGATATGACTCGAAAGACAGCAGGCTCATTGGGCGAGTCGTGCGGCTGGTCATACGGCTCTTGCAGTGGGGGCAACGTAATCTCATGGTCTGGTCTCCTAGGCGCCGAGGGCGGCGCGGGCCATATCCGCAGCGCATGCCAAGCTGGGGATGGCGTGAAATCTGTCTTCGACCTCGGTGGCCAGCAGCACCAGGTGCTCGATGCCTGCCCACAAGCCGCCGACGACGGTGTTTCGGTGTGACTTGGTGACGCGGTCACCGGCGAGGATGGTGGTCGCCTGGGCGGTGACGCCGAGGATCTGAGCCCCTGCATTCAGCGCCTGCTGGGCGCGGGCCTCCGGGGTTGGCGCTGCGGCGGCGGGCAGCTTGGTGGCGGTCAGACCGCAGTCAAACAGCAGGCCGTCAAACAGGGTGTCGTCGCCGGTGGTGCGATAAAGGGCGATCAGGTCGAGGGCGGTGAGCTTGTGCTTTTCATTGGCCGGGTCGAACTTGTTGTTCAGTACTCCTCGCGGCATGCCGAGCTCGCGCCCCAGCTCGCTGAGGTTGTAACGCCCCTTGAAGATGTCGCAGGCGGCCGCAAAGTGGTTGTGTGAAAAACAGGACTGGTTTGACACTCTGATTTCCCTCCAAAGGTCGCTATGGTTAGCTGGCGAGTGTGAACAGGGATGACGAGTGTCCCGCCATCTGTTTGGCGATAAACACATGCACCTTGACCATCACCAGCTCATTGGCGCGCGTTTTTTCCATGACATCGAGGCGGCCCGTTTTGACCCAGTGGCGGGCGGTATCGACAGACACCCCGATCCACTCGGCAAACCTGGCGATGGGCATCAGCGGCGGAATGTCTGCCGAGATCACCAGATTGATCGCGCTGACGGCGGGAGCCTGGGTCGGCCTGGCGGCTGGATTGATATGACGGGGTGGCATGGTGGTTACGCCTTCCCTGGTTGTGCGTTGGTGGGGTCAGCCTTGGCGGCGGCCGTCGCCCGCTGGACGCTGGGGATCGCCTCCAGCGGGGTGCCCGGCGCGACGCGCTGATAGGGGCGCTGTTGGCCAGACGGGGCTGCGGGGTCGGCTTTCAGTGCACCGCCGGTCAACACCTCGATCTGGTAGGCGCGGCCCTGTGGGATGGTGTCGCCCCACTTAACTACTGCGGCGTGTGATATGCCGAGCGCTTTTGCAGTGGCAGTCACACCACCGAAGTGTGTTATGGCGTCATGTTTTCGCATTGCCCCTCACCGTGTCCTTAAGTATCAACAATGCAGAAAACTGTAACCTAGGTATTATAGGTGGTCAACGATTTTTGATCCCAAAGTATCAATTGCGGGTGGTAACTTAGGTTTCATGGAAACGATCAATGACCGCATTTCAGAGCGCCGCCAGGCACTCAAGATCAGCAAAAACGAGTTAGCTAGGCGCGTTGGGATTACTCACGCGTCTGTTAATAAGTGGGAATCAGGGCTGAACCAGCCAAAAGGCCGCTACCTCAACGACTTAGCGGCTGCGCTTGGCGTGTCTGTCGATTGGCTGCTGACGGGGAAAGAAGAAGGCACCACTGGCGTGGCGGAGTCTCCTTTCCCGGGTTACCGCAACGTAGAACCAGCGGTCATCCCACAGGGTGGCCGCGTGCCGATCCTTAGCTATGTGCAGGCCGGCAACTGGCGCGAAATGTGCGAACAGGCCACGGGCTTTGATGGCAACGTGGAGTATGTGACGGCCAGTGTGGACATCGGGCCCCGCGGCTTTGGCCTCTGGCTGCGCGGCAACTCGATGACCCCGCAATTCAATGAGGGTGACTTGGTGATCGTGGACCCTGACGAACAGCCACGCCCGGGGGATTTCGTGGTGGCCAAGAACGGCAGCGAAGAGGCCACCTTCAAGAAGTATCGGCCCCGCGGCATCGATGAGAACGGGCAAGAGGTGTTTGAGCTGGTTCCCCTTAATGACGATTACCCGCCCATGCACTCCGACCGGCAGCACATCGAAATCATCGGCGTGATGGTCGAACACCGCATTTTTAGAAAACGATAACAAGGGCGCCTATGCGCCCTATTTGCTAATTGAAATTTGTTAACAGCCTTATGTCTACAGCCATTTTAATTCAATGAATTTCATTTAAAGGGAATTATAATGTTTGACAACAGCAAGATAATTGATAAAGAGGCATTCTTTATCTACGAAAAATCAGATGGAAGCACTGAAGGCTATCATGTTGTTAATATCAGTGTCAGTGACCATCATTTGCAAGGCGTTGCGTTACCCAAAAAACAGTTCAGAACTTTCCGCATTGACAGAATACTGGGCATGTTCAGCAGCGAAAATGAATTGCTTTCTGTAGACGTGCCATCATTGCTCGATTCATCACAGCCAAGGTTGTCAAAATCTCGCCCGAAGCAATCTACAGCTAAAGCTGAAATTGCATTCACTGGATTTTCAAAATCTGATAGAGATCGGTTAGAAACCCAAGCTGAAAGCGCTGGCCTAACTATTAAGAAAGACGTGACTAAACGGCTCTCTTACCTCTGTTGCGGTCCCAATGCAGGCCCGTCTAAAACAGCAAAAGCACGGGATGCTGGCGCTCTCGCATTAACCGAGCAACAGTTCATAGACCTCATTACTACTGGTGAGCTCCCAGAGGTAGGCGAATATGATCTCATTATGGGCTCTACAGGTAATGAGCCAAGTAATGACATAGACTATATTCGTGACACATTTACAACATGGCGCACTTTGCCAAGGCGGCAATGCCTCATCGCTCGCTTCATTGACGGCTATGCAGCTGGATGGCGTTTTTGTGTCCATGAGGCTCACCGACCATCTTTAGATATTAAGTTGACAGCTATATCTACCTCTAACTCAGACAAACCTAAAGAAAAGATCTCGAAGAGTGTTTGGACTCAAGGCCACGCTTTTAACTTTATCGGTGGTGAGCTGATTTGCAGTCACATCTCAGGCCATCGAGGCCCATGGTCTGAATTTGTAAAAATGACAAATGAACGAGTGCTGTCGGTTAAGTTTTCAACCCCTGCAGGGTATGACACTGTTGATCGCATAGAGGGTGAATTTACCGGGGTTCTGCGTAGGAATAATGCAAGCTCTGCTCAGGGTGAACGAGCACAAGACCGAATCCCTTTGGCTATCAATTCTCAAACCTATGATGAGGGGACTGTAACGGTCGCTGTATCTCAGCCAGATGGTGAGCGCTTGGTCGAGATTGAGCGCATAACCCTTACTCAAGTTGAGTTTGTCGCGCTTCTCCAAAATGGAAGCTTCACGCGAGCAATATCACTACCAGATGGCTCATCCTCGATCGAGATTTACAACCCATTTGAGCGAGATGGCTTACATGAGCAGGCTCATCAACTTGAAACAGTATGACCGTCCGTAAACTCGATGACGACAAGCCTAAGCTCTGGCTTGTCGAGGTCTACCCCCAAGGCCGTGACGGCCCCCGCAAGCGCAAGCGCTTCGCCACCAAGGGCGAAGCCTTGGCGTGGGAAAAACACATGCTGGCCCAGCCCTGGCAACAGCCAGAGGCGAGCAATGTGGATGAACGGCGGCTGAGCGACCTGGTGGCACTCTGGTATGGTCGCCACGGCCAGACCCTGACCGATGGCGACCGCCGTCGTGACAAGCTGGTCTGGCTGGCGGAGGCGTTGGGCAACCCCCTGGCGACCGAGTTCACCGCCCAGCAGTTTGCGGCCTACCGTGAGCGGCGACTGGCGGGCGAGCTTTATGTGCCCGGTCAGCGCAAACAGGTCTCCCCGACCACCATCAACCGCGAACTGCTCTACCTGCAGGCCGTGTTCAACGAGCTCGGCCGCCTGGGGGAGTGGGCCCACGGCAACCCGCTCGAGGTGCTGCGCCAGTACAAGGTGCAAGAATCCGAGCTGGCGTTCCTCAATCAGGATGAAATCGAACAGCTGCTGGCAGCGTGCGCGGGGCTGAACGACTTGTGGCTGATCGTGATGCTGTGCCTCTCGACCGGTGCGCGTTGGTCTGAGATAGAAAAGCTGACCCGCTCACAGGTCGGCATCGGCCGGTTGACCTTCACCCGCACCAAGGGCAAGAAGAACCGCACCGTGCCGGTGGCCGGCTGGCTATTGGCCTTGCTGCCCAAGCGAACCGGCCGCCTGTTCGGTGACTGCTACGCCGAGTTCGAGAAGGCGCTGCGCCGCGCCGGGATCACCCTGCCTGCTGGCCAGCGCACCCATGTGCTGCGCCACACCTTCGCCAGCCACTTCATGATGGGCGGCGGCAACATCCTGGTGCTGCAGCGCATCCTCGGCCATACCGACATCAAGATGACCATGCGCTATGCCCACTTCGCCCCGGACCACCTCGAAGATGCGGTCAAACTCAACCCGATCACCGCGATGAAAAATGGCGGCAAAGTGGCGGCAGCGCTCACCAGCGACACCCAATAACCCCCACCCATCCCCAAGCAAACCCGCGAAAACACGGCAACCCATTGATTCACAGCGGCTTGCGATGGTTTCAAAATCCGCCGTAGCAATACGTGTCGGTTCGAGTCCGACCCCGGGCACCATTTAAAACTCTTGTCTGGTCAACAAGATACGGCGTTTAGGCGCTGTCCTCTCTCGGAACAAACTGCGGTTGAAACTCTCAATAACGTGCAATTACGTGCAAGAGGTTTTAACCAGATGGCAAACGTTCAAAAAATATCCGGCAAACGTGGCACAAGCTACCGTGTCCAGTTCATGCGAAATGGTCGCCGTGTCGGTCAAACCTTCCCCCGCAAAAAAGATGCAGAAGCCTTTTTGGCTCAAATCACTGTATCTGACGATCTAGCCGATGCGCTAACAAACGTCACCTTATCAACAACGACCCTATCCCAAGCAATCCGCGATTACCTCGACCAGTACAATGGCCGAGACCCGAGTATCATCCAGCGCCTTACGTGGTGGGCTGAGCACCTTGGCACTAAGCCAGTTGGCCGAGTAACACGCCAGCAGGTAAAAGCCGCCCTGAATCAGTTGCAAGTGGAGGGGAAACAACCAGCTACCCTCAACCGTTACCGCAGCGCGTTATCTAGCGTCTTTGTTTGGTTTAACGACAAGCACGACACCAAGCACAACCCCGCCCGTGAAGTTCGCCAGCAGAGCGAAGATAACGCTCGCACCCGTTTCTTGTCTGATGATGAATTGCCGCGACTACTGGCCGCAGCCAAAGCCAGCAAATGGGATCGCCTGCACTTGCTGATCTCGATGGCAATCTTTACAGGCGCTCGCCGCAGTGAGCTGATCGGCCTGCAATGGTCAGATGTTGATCTCAAGGCCAGAACAGCCCACCTGCACCATACAAAGAACGGCACCCAGCGAGTGCTGACCCTTCCCCCGTCCCTTGTTCAAGAGCTGATGAAGTTTCGGCAAGTGGGCAATGCCTACCTATTCCCACACCCCAGCAAATTGAATGCCCCCTTTGAGCACTTTGATTCATTCTGGCAAGCCTGCCGTGACGAAGCCGGAATAACAGATTTCCACTTTCACGACCTGCGGCACAGTTGCGCCAGCCTGCTTGCCAAGAATGGGGCCTCTCTATTGGAGATCGCCCAAGTGCTAGGCCATAAATCAATCACCATGACCCAGCGTTACAGCCATCTTTGCAACGGTCATAAGCAGTCATTGACTGATCGTGTATTCGGGGCAATTGCTTTGTGATTTGCCTCAGTAGACCTCTGCACTACAGGATAAAACCTACCGACAAGGACATTTGAGCATGAGTGACACAGAAGACACAAAAGAAGCGATTCTCGAGCGCTTGGAGCAAGCGCGTATCAATGCAAAAGCGCTAAAGCACCCATTCCCACCTCAGGAGGTCATAGAGGATTTGGTTGATCGGTTAGCTCATTTCCACCCCCACTTAAAAGATGAGCGGTCAAGGACAAACCAAGGAGAGCGGGAGAACACTATCCGAAAGGGGATCAAGGCCGTTACTGCGGAGGTTGAGAAGCTAAGGGGGACACTGGGTAACTTTGAGGAAAAATATCCAGACGCCGCAGATGATGCTCGTTTCAATGTGAACGCTCGTTTTAACCTTGCGCTAGGTGAGACCACACTGTCCGAACTACTGAAGGCTGTAGAGACGGGACTTATCCTCACGTCTCGAAAGTACACATACCAGTCCAGTGATTTCGAGGTGATCCGGATTATCGAAAATACGTGGCTCAACGGACGTGACAACGGCGAACGACTTAAGGCGACTAGCACCAATGACGGGCCGTTCATCTGCTTTTTGGCGGCTGTGCTCGGCGTGAGCAACATCAGGGCTAGAGAGCTGTGGCGCGACTTCAGAAAGGCTCGATCTAATGCTATCGAACGGACTGGCGCGCGGGGCCTTGAGCGCCAGCAGGGGTGACAAAACAGGTAAAAAAGAGCATTTCATCACCCCGCCCCTAACTGGCCTTTGCTGCATATTAGTCCGCACACGACCGCAGAAGACCAGAGAGAGCAAATGATGATTAATCAGACTGATTTAATAGCCGAAGCGTCCGACCTCACCCACTGGGTGCCGAGTCGGGAGCTTCCAAAAATGTATCCACAATTCACTGCCTCGCAAATGAAGGCACTGCTCTGGAAGCGTCAAGAACACGTTGGATTGTCGCGATGCTGCCGGATGGTCGGGGCGAGGCTTTACGTCAACACCAAGTTGTTAGGCTATTGGCTAAATAACTGATCCTAATAGTGCTACACCTTTGCTGTGCCATAGCCATTCCCCGGGAAAGGAGACACGGTATCCATGAAGTGTTTCACTCGAGCCAGCAGGTTGGCCATCCCTCTGCATTGATGATTGCGCGTGATGGTTTCATGCAACTTGTGCCACAGCCGTTCTATGTGATTAACCCAAGGACTGTAAACTGGCTGGAATACCAGGCAGAACTTAGGGTTTTTCTTCAACCATCGCTCGGTCTGTTTGCTTTTGTGAATGATGTAGTTATCGAGGATCAGCGTGATGGTTTTGGCTCGTCGGTAGTGGCGACGCAGCTTTTCCAGCATGGCGATAAACAGGGATGAGTTTTTCTTTATCCCACTGACGTAAAGCACTCTTCCGTTGCCTGCATGGAGAACGCCTGCCAGGTAATGTTTCGCGTTCTGTCCCGGCGTGACAACCCGCTTTTGCTGCGCTCTGAACATCCAGTCGGCCCCTAATTTGGGATTGAGGTCTATATCGACTTCATCCTCATAGGTCT
>NZ_PQLN01000042.1:0-38286 GCF_002919855.1 Aeromonas sp. ASNIH8
TAAATCATACTGATAGCATGTTTAGACGCGAAAAGAATTAACTAATCATCAACCTGATACCGTTTTCATGGATATCGAGTAAAAAATCAGAATTGAAGGCTGCAACAAACGAAACTGAAATTTAATTACACGATGAGGCAATATAGGGATAAAAATGAGGCCGGTCTTGCCATTGCAAACCGGCCTGAAGAAATGAGTTCAAAAATTTGGGAAAAAGCGAGTTCTCGAGAACAAAGACGATTGGTTTTCCTCAAGAAACGCCTTCATTCTAACAAAGAACGGCAATAATTAAAGCATTTACTCTAAACGTTACTCATAAAAAAACGCCCCGACGATGACTCATCGGGGCTGCTATTCAGCCACATTCAATTACGTGAAATAAAAGGTCTGAAAGATAGAACATCTTACCTCTGTACCCTACGCCGACAACTGTACAGCAAAGCAGCAGAAAGTGAAAGTAATTTATGTAATTTAGTTTCAAGGGTAGGAAAAAGAAAAAATATTCATAATTTTCATGCAGATAAAAAAATCCCCAGTACGAATACCGGGGAGTTATAAAGGTGACTAGCTAGCACTTCCTCAACTATCCAGTTAGTCAGCAGTCCGTTACAGAAGTTCCGCTGCTTTGAGAAAAAACTCAAAAAATTCTGCGCGCCACGGCAAATTAAAAGTAACTTATTGTTAGATAATGATTTTATAAAATGGTGCCTGTTCTGCCACCCCCCCACCACAGAACAACCGTTTCACGTCACACGTGTCGTGCCGCATCCTGATGGATGCCCCCTATCCAGCGATGCAGAATCTCTACATCAGATCTGCCGACAGCCCAATAGAGCACACTAGCTGGTTCACACGACGCCCAGATTGCGCTGCAACTCTCTCAATACCTGCTTGGTGCCGGGCCGGATCCCTCGCCATACGGTAAAAGCCTCCGCAGCCTGTTCGACCAGCATGCCCAATCCATCCATGGTATGGCGCGCGCCATGTTGTTTGGCCCAGCCGATGAAGGCTGTGTCCGTTGCGCCATACATCATGTCGTAGATCGCGATGTCCGGGTGGATGAGGGTTGGAGCCAAAGGTGGCAACTCACCTTGCAGACTGGCTGAGGTGGAATTGATGATGAGATCGAACGGCCCCACCAGCTGTTCATAGGATTGAGCCGTGATGCTGCCCAGATCCCTGAATTCCACAGCCAACTGTTCCGCCTTGGCATGGGTACGGTTGACCACAACGATCTCGCCCGGTGCTTCCGCCAGCAGGGGGGCCAGGGCGCCACGAGCTGCGCCACCAGCTCCCAGAAGCAGGATCCTGCTACCGGCAAGGTTCACTCCGTGAGCCTTGAGATCGGCGACCAGCCCGGCGCCGTCGGTATTGTCACCCAGCAGCACGCCATCATCAGTCAGTTTGATGGTGTTGACCGCTCCCGCCCGCTTGGCCCTGGGGCTCAGCCGCTCCACCAGCACGAAGGCTTGCTCCTTGAAAGGTACGGTCACGTTGCACCCCTTCCCTCCTTCGGCGAAGAAGTGGTTCAGAGCGCTGGCAAACTCATCGACGGCCGGTTCTGCCAGACCATACTCCAGCTCTTGCTGGGTCTGCCTGGCAAACAGGGTATGAATGAAGGGAGATTTGCTATGGCGCACGGGGTGGCCAAAAACCAGATAACGATCCATCAAGGCGTTCCTTTTGAGGGTAATATCCCGATTTAACGGGTTTTCTCATGAAGGAACAAGCCGAATATCGGCCAATAAGAAGGGGCCATCATGGCCCCTCTGGTCACAACCACTCGCGCGGTTTGAGGTAGTCGCTGTAGAGCAATGCCTCCGGGCTGCCAGCCTCCGGCTGCCAGTCGTACTCCCAGCGCGCCAGCGGCGGCATCGACATCAGGATGGATTCGGTGCGCCCCCCCGTCTGCAGTCCGAACAGGGTCCCACGGTCGTAGACCAGATTGAACTCCACGTAGCGGCCACGGCGATAAAGCTGGAATGCCCGTTCCCGCTCCCCATAAGCAAGCTCCTTGCGTCGCTCGACAATCGGCAAGTAGGCCACGAGGTAACCCTCACCCACTGCACGCATAAAGGCAAAGCAGTCGGCAAAGGGCCAACGGTTCAGGTCATCGAAGAAAAGACCACCCACCCCGCGCGTCTCGCCCCGATGCTTGAGGAAGAAGTAACGATCGCACCAGGATTTGAACTCGGGATAAATGTCGGTGCCGAACGGCTGACAGAGCTCATGGGAGACCTGGTGCCAATGCCTCACGTCCTCTTCGAACGGATAGAAGGGCGTCAGGTCGAAGCCGCCACCAAACCACCAGATCGGCTCCTCCCCCTCTTTCTCGGCGATGAAGAACCGCACATTCGCATGGCTGGTCGGTACATAGGGATTATGCGGGTGGATCACCAGCGATACCCCCATGGCCTCAAACCTGCGGCCAGCCAGTTCGGGACGATGTGCGGTCGCGGATGCCGGCATGGCATCGCCATAAACATGGGAGAAGTTGACCCCACCTTGCTCGATCACCGCCCCCTGACGCAGCACCCGTGTTCTACCGCCACCACCACCTTCGCGACTCCAGGCATCTTCCACAAAGCGCCCGCATCCATCGGCCTGCTCCAGGCCACGGCAGATATCATCCTGCAATTGCAGCAGGAAGGCTTTTACCTGGGCCACATCCGGTTTGCTCATTTTATCTCCTGTCAGACAGGCATCATGCATGCACTGCCTGCACTTCTCGTAATGTCATGACCTCATCGCACAACCTGCATGAAACAGGGCCGTGCCCAACTCAGGATGGGCGAATGATGGCCCCGGTGCGGGCGTCCTTGATTTCGGACGGGTTGGCTTGCCCCCCGACTTCGCCGGGCAGAATGTAAGCCAGCTGGCTTGCCAGCAGATCGCCAATATCAGCCACCCGGCGAGCGGGCTCCTCACCGGTGAGATTGGCACTGGTGGACACCAGCGGTTTGCCAAATGCCCGGCAAAGCCCTTGCACCTGGGGATGGCCTGTGACCCGCACCGCCAGGGTCTCGAACTGACCGGTCAACCAGGGCGGCGTCGTCGCGCGAGCGGGCATGATCCAGGTGAAGGGACCAGGCCAGCTCGCCTGCACGCGAGCAAGCTGCTCATCGCTGAGCTGGCTCAAGTCGATGTAGTCCTGCAATTGCGCCAGATCTGCCGCGATCAGGATCAATCCCTTCTCCACCGGCCGCTGCTTGATGGCCAGCAGCCGCTGCACGGCGGCTTCGGAATCAGGATCACACCCCAGACCAAACACGGCTTCGGTGGCATAGGCGATAACCCCTTCTCCTTGAAGGGCGGCAACCGCTTGTTCAAATTCATTTGGCATAGGCACATGCGACAGCCACGCTGCCGCCTCTCATCACTGGATTGTATGTTGAACCGACATGACGGCATCGGGGCCATCACTGCTGCGATATGGGCTATATCCCTGCTCCTCTTCAGTCATGCATTTCGGCTCAGACGCTTGAGTGCATCAGTGAACCGAGCAACCGCAGGGAGTTTGAGATGGCGATCAGGTCAGGATCAAGGCAAGTTGGGCGATGCGCATCGGCTCACAACCTCACGCTGACCAGCAATCCGCCTGCCTGATCATGGGCGGCGAGATTATACCCGCTCAATCTGGTGGGAGCATTTCTTTTGCGGGCAGACCCAGCGCAGGTTTCCCCGCACCTTCTTCTCGATCATGATGCCCCAGCCACACTCGGGACAGGGCATGGGAACCGGCTTGTCATTCACCACATACTTGCAGTGAGGATAGGCGTCACACGAGTAGAACTGTTTGCCATAACGGGACGTGCGGCTCACCAGATGACCTTTACCACACTCCGGGCAGAGGATTTGGGTATCGTCACTCTCCTGAAGGGATTCGATATGCTGACAGGCCGGGTACTGGGTACATCCCACAAACAGACCGTAACGACCCTTCTTGATGGCCAGTGAATGGCCACAATCCGGACAGGACGACCCCTCGAGCACTTTCTCTATGTCGCGGCCAGAGGAGGTGAGGGAGCGAATGTAATCGCAAGCGGGATAGGCTGAACAACCAAGGAAGGGACCATGCTTGCCCTGGCGGATCACCAGTTCAGCACCGCACTGCGGACACGGCTCGCGCTCGAAGGCATGTTCGTGGGCAGAGAAGAGGTGGTGATCGATCTTTGACATGGGCCGCGCCTTGAAATCCAGATGGCCTGAATTCTACCAGCGCGGCACCGGGCTGTCAGTGGATGACGCCGTCCGACTCGTCAAACACCAGCTCTTCCATCTGCTGGTAGGCGTTTTCGCTGCCTGGCACATTGAACAGCACCATCATGACGACCCACTTCAGATCGTCCAGCTCGATGTCCGGCTTGTCCAGCTCGAGCAACCGTTCAATGCAGATTTCACGGGTTTCGGCATTCAGCACTTGCGCCTGCTCCAGGAACAGCAGGAAACCGCGACATTCAGTACTGAGGCGAACAAGCTCCTGCGGCGCATAGATCCGCATAGAGCCCTGCTGGCTTGCGGTGACATAGACTTCTCGCTCGCTGTCGTGCAGGTTGGCCAGTCGCTCCAGCCAGTTGAGCGCTTTCTCGATCTCGTCCTTGTCGAAACCGGCCCGGCTCAGTTCGTCGGTGAGTTCATCCTGCTCGACCATCACATCTGCATCGCTGTGGATGTAGGTCTCGAAAAGGTACATCAATACATCAAACATGATTCGCCCTCCTCGCTCTGACGTATCCACCGGCTACCGCCATCACTGCACCAACCAGCTCCAGCTCTACCAACCTGCCCAGTACGACATCGACAGGAAGCCGGGCCCGTTCGGCAACGGTATCCACGCTCGTGGTCTCATAATCTACGTTATCCAACAAATCGGCATAAGGCAATTCGCTATTATGCTGCGCCTCGGAAGAACCGTTGGCGGGTCCAGGGGGCAAGACCAGCCTTGGAAACTCTTCCAGGATATCGGCGGCATTCAAGACCAGCTTGGCACCCTGTTGAAGCAGACGGTTGCACCCTGCTGCCTGTGCATTTTGCGGGGCGCCGGGAACGGCAAAGACCTCGCGGCCCTGCTCCAGCGCATAACGGGCCGTGATGAGCGAACCACTCTGTTCTGCCGCTTCCACCACCAGTGTCCCCAGCGACAGGCCACTGATGATACGGTTGCGGCGAGGGAAGTGTTCAGCCAGGGGGCCTTGCTGGGGCGCCAACTCGGAGACAAGCAGACCCTCCTGCTCGAGGATCTGCATCGCCAACCCCTGATGACGCTTGGGGTAGAGACAATCCAGACCGGATCCCAGCACCGCCAGGGTGATTCCGCCCGATGCCAGCGCCTGCTGATGGCAGACGCCATCGATGCCCAACGCGAGGCCGGAGGTGATCGCCAGACCACAGTCCACCAACTCGGCACACAAGCGTGTCGCATTGTCTTTGCCGGCATAGGTGGGGTGGCGGGTACCCACCATCGCCAACTGTGGCAGAGAGAGGGATGAGACGTTCCCGCGGCAGTAGAGCAAGAGCGGGGCGCCGGGGATCTCTTTGAGCAGGGCAGGATATGCGGGGTCATCGGGACAGAGGAGGTGATTGCCAGGCTCGGCGGCCCAGCTCAATCCCTGCTCCACGACAGGAAGAGGCCATCTCATCTGCTGAATCTGGGCACTCTGCAGACCAAGAGCTCGCAGGGCGCCATCATCTGAGTCAAACAGAATTGTGATGTCACCACCCACATGAGCCAACAGGCGAGCGGCGGTGACCGGGCCTATGCCTGTAACGGCATCCAGCGTCAGCCATAGCGACAACCGCTCCAGTGGCAAGGACACGTCAGAAATTACTGACCTGATAACCAGATCCGACCAGATCCTGGCTCTGCAGGATAAGACCGTAACTCAATTTGTCGTAGACCTTGAACAGCATGACTCTGGCAACAGCCTCGGCAGGCAGCGATGACTTGCCGGCAGAATAGAACGCCTTGTCATAGACGGATGAATATTCCCGGTATGACACCTTGCCATTCTTGTCCACCATCTCGGCTCCCGGGCGCAGGATCTCGAGCACATCGCCCGGGGCCACCTGATCACGCTCCCCCTTGTTGATGAGTACCACATCAAACTTGCCCCCACCATGTACCTTGCTCGGCAGCTCGATCACATAGCCGGGGGAAATGGAAGGTGCCGCCTTTGGCATGAACACGGCAGAGATGCTCTCCTGCGACGGCAGCGGCATCACCTTGTCGCCCTGATACACCTCACGCCGGTTATGGGTCAGCGTCACTTTGGTGGTATCGTGGGCAAGGTACTCCTCTGCCCGCACCGTGCCGACAAAAATCGCCTCCTGACCGAGCAACTCGCCGGTATGCTTGTCCTTGTATGCCACTCCCGGACGATAGAGGCCATAACTCTGGCCCGGGTTCAGGGCTCCTTTCACATAGAGAATGTCACCCTCAAGCATCCCGACATGCTTGTCATTGTTGCCGAGCACATAGGGCAGGGCCTTGCTCTGCTGATTGTTGGCCAGAATGTGGTCGGTCTGCAGGAAGGGCGCTATCTCACTCAGAGGCAGGGTCGGTATGGGATTGGCCTTGTTTTCATAGCGGTTCTTGGGCGAGAGACGGATGACCTGCTTGCCCCCCTGACTGGCTTTGCCGAGCCGAGGCTCACCATTGACCCAGCTCAGGTGCAGCACGTCACCGGGATAGATCCAGTGGGGATTGGCGATCTGCGGATTGATGTTCCAGAGGCGTGGCCAGAGCCAGGGTTCGGCCAGATACTGGCCCGAGATGTCCCAGAGGGTGTCCCCTTTTTGCACCACATAAGTCTCGGGGTAACCGGATTTGAGCGTCAACTGCTGTGCCATGGCGCCACCGGCCAGGGCTGTCGCCAGGCAGGCGACGACGATTTGCTTCAGATACATAACACTCCCTGTTACTTCTGCACGCAAAGTGTTGCTGTTTTTTGTCGGCGTAAATGACTAGAATTACGTCAATATTGACTGCGTTTATATGAAACTAAAGAAAAAATTATGGCCATTCTAGATGTATTGCGTTTCCCCGATGAGCGTCTGCGCACAGTCGCGGCCCCTGTCGAAGCCTTTACACCCGAGTTACAACACATTGTAGATGATATGTTCGAAACCATGTACGCGGAGGAAGGCATCGGCCTGGCTGCGACCCAGGTCGACATTCATCAGCGCATCATCGTCATCGATGTCTCCGAGAACCGCGAAGAACAGCTGGTGTTGATCAACCCGGAGATCCTGGAACAGTCCGGCAGCACCGGCATCGAAGAGGGCTGCCTCTCCGTGCCCGGCAACCGTGCTCTGGTTCCGCGCGCCGAGTGGGTCAAGGTCAGGGCGCAAGATCGCCACGGCAACACCTTCGAGCTGGAAGCGGACGATCTGCTCGCCATCTGCATACAACATGAGATGGATCATCTGGTCGGCAAGCTGTTTGTGGATTACTTGTCCCCGCTCAAGCGCCAGCGCATTCGTCAGAAGCTGGAAAAGATGGCCCGTGAAGATCGCAAAGTCCTCTGAGGATCCGCTCCATTGAACAAGCTGAAACTGATTTTTGCCGGTACCCCCGACTTCGCCGCCCGTCATCTGGCGGCGTTGTTGTCTTCCGGCCACGAGGTCGTCGCCGTTTATACCCAACCGGACAAGCCCGCCGGTCGCGGCCAGAAGCTCACTGCCAGCCCGGTCAAGGAGCTGGCGCTGGCCCACGATCTGCCGGTCTACCAGCCTGCCTCCCTGCGCAATGAAGCGGCGCAGGCCGAACTGGCCGCTCTGGGTGCCGATCTGATGGTCGTCGTGGCTTATGGCCTCATCCTCCCCAAGGCGGTGCTTGATACGCCGCGTCTGGGCTGCATCAACGTCCACGGCTCCCTGCTGCCACGCTGGCGTGGTGCCGCCCCGATTCAACGCTCCATCTGGGCGGGGGATGCCGAAACCGGCGTCACCATCATGCAGATGGACGTGGGGCTGGATACCGGCGCCATGATCCGCAAGGTAACCTGCCCCATCGCCAGTGATGAGACCTCTGCCAGCCTCTATGACAAGCTGGCCGGTCTGGGCCCGCAGGCACTGGTCGATACCCTGGACGCCATGGCTGCCGGCGACACCGCTGCCGAGCCCCAGGACGATGCGCTGGCCAACTACGCCGAGAAGCTCTCCAAGGAAGAGGCCCGCATCGACTGGTCGATGGACGCCGTTGCCATCGAGCGCTGCATCCGAGCCTTCAACCCCTGGCCCATCAGCTGGTTCGACGTCGCCGGACAGACCGTCAAGGTGTGGCAGGCCGAGGTCGTCGCACAGGATCACGGCCAGGCAGCCGGTACCCTGCTCAAGGCCGACAAGCAGGGGATCGAGGTTGCCACCGGTCAGGGCGTGCTGCGCCTACTGACCCTGCAACCTCCCGGCAAGAAGGCCATGTCCGTTTCGGATCTGCTCAACTCTCGCCGCGACTGGTTTGAACCTGGCACGCAACTGATTTGATCTGGATTGAATTGACACAAGCGGGGCCCTGGCCCCGACTTGTGCATCTAAGGTAACGCTATGAAAACACGCGCACAGGCTGCTCTCGTCATTCAACAGGTGCTGGATCAGGGTCAATCTCTCTCCGCCGTTCTGCCTGCTGCCCAGGAGAAGGTCGCCCCTCGCGATCGCGCCCTCCTGCAAGAACTCTGCTACGGCACCCTGCGCTGGCTGCCCCGCCTCGATGCGGCGGTCAGCGAGATGATGGACAAGCCGCTCAAGAACAAGAGCCGCATCTTCCACTACCTCATCCTGGTCGGCCTCTACCAGCTCATCTATACCCGCATTCCGGCTCACGCCGCCGTGGCCGAGACCGTCAACGCCGTCAAGCTGCTCAAGGGTTCTTCCCTGCGCGGCCTCATCAACGGCGTACTGCGCAACTTCCAGCGCAGCGCCGAAGTGATTCTGCTGCGCATCGACCGCGTTCCCAGCGTCCGCCTCGGCCACCCCGAATGGCTCACCAAGCGCCTGCGTCAGGCCTATCCCGATGACTGGGAGTTCATCATGGAGGCCAACAACCAGCGCCCGCCCATGTGGATCCGCAACAACAGCCAGCGCCAGAGCCGCGAGGCCATGCTGGTCCGCATGAGCGAGGCGGGCATCCCGGCCATGGCCGGTGTGGAAGGGGAAGATTGCATCCTGCTGGAGCGCCCCTGCGACGTGACCAAGCTGCCCGGCTTCGAGCAGGGTGACTGCTCGGTGCAGGACGGTGCCGCCCAGCAGGCCGCCGCCCTGCTCGATCCCCAGCCGGGCGAGTGGGTGCTGGACGCCTGCGCCGCCCCCGGCGGCAAAACCGCCCACCTGCTGGAACGCCAGCCGGCCCTTGCCGGCGTGGTTGCCGTCGACGCCGATGACAACCGCCTCAAGCGGGTGCAGGAGAACCTGGATCGCATCGGCCTTCAGGCCCAAGTGATCCACGGTGATGCCAGCACGCCGGATCTGTGGTGGCCACAGGGGCAGTTCGACCGCATCCTGCTGGATGCCCCCTGCTCCGCCACCGGCGTCATCCGTCGTCACCCCGACATCAAGTGGTTGCGCCGGGATCAGGACATCCGCGAGCTGGCCGAGCTGCAACGCCGCATTCTCGACGCCCTCTGGGGCAAGCTGAAGCAGGGCGGCACCCTGCTCTACGCCACCTGCTCCGTGTTGCCGGAAGAGAACCGGGAGCAGATCCGCGCCTTCCTGGCCGATACCCCGGATGCCCGCCTGGTGCCGTTGCATGCAGAAGACACCCCGGCCTGTCCGGGTCGCCAGTTCCTGCCCGGCGAGGCGGAGATGGACGGCTTCTACTATGCCAAGCTCATCAAGCTGTAGGCCGAACCGGCGGATGGCAGGCCCGGTGACGGGCCGCCTCATTACGAAGCAACAACCTTGAGTAAGATGGCCTTATGAAAATCATCATTCTGGGCGCAGGTCAGGTGGGTGGCACCCTGGCCGAGAATCTCGCCGGCGAGAACAACGACATCACCATCGTCGACACCGATAGCGAGCGCCTGCGCGAACTGCAGGACAAATTCGACCTGCGGGTGGTGAATGGCCACGGCGCCCATCCCAGGGTGCTGCGCGAAGCCGGCGCCCAGGATGCCGACATGCTGGTCGCCGTCACCAACAGCGACGAGACCAACATGGTCGCCTGCCAGGTCGCCTACTCCCTGTTCAACACCCCGAACAAGGTGGCGCGCATTCGCTCCCCCGCCTATCTGGTGGAGCGGGATCGCCTGTTCCTGCCCGAATCCGTCCCCGTGGATCACCTGATCGCCCCCGAGCAGTTGGTGACCGACTACGTGCGTCGCCTGATCGAGTATCCGGGTGCGTTGCAGGTGGTGGATTTTGCCGACGGCAAGGTGGGCCTGGTGGCGGTCAAGGCCTATTACGGCGGCCCCCTGGTGGGCAATGCGCTCTCCACCCTGCGGGAACACATGCCAAACATCGAAACCCGGGTCGCCGCCATCTTCCGCCAGGGACGCTCCATCCGTCCCCAGGGCACCACCATCATCGAAGCCGATGACGAGGTGTTCTTCGTGGCCGCGGCGGGCCATATCCGCGCCGTGATGTCGGAGCTGCAACGCCTCGAGAGCCCCTACCGGCGCATCATGATCGTCGGCGGCGGCAACATAGGCGCCGGTCTCGCCCGCCAGCTAGAGAAGCGCTACAGCGTCAAGCTCATCGAGCGCAACCAGAAGCGGGCGGAGCAGCTCTCCGAGCATCTGGAACACACCATCGTCTTCTGCGGCGATGCGGCGGATCAGGAGCTGCTGGCGGAGGAGCACATCGACCAGATCGACGTCTTCATCGCGGTGACCAACGAGGATGAGGCCAACATCATGTCGGCCCTGCTCGCCAAAAAGATGGGGGCCAAGAAGACCATGGTCCTGATCCAGCGCGGCGCCTACGTGGACCTGGTACAGGGCGGCTCCATCGACATCGCCATTTCCCCCCAGCAGGCCACCATCTCGGCCCTGCTGACCCATGTGCGCCGTGCCGACATCGCCAACGTCTACAGCCTGCGCCGCGGGGCGGCCGAAGCCATCGAGGCGATCGCCCACGGGGACGAGAACACCTCCAAGGTGGTGGGCAAGACGGTGGGCGAGCTCAAGCTGCCCCCGGGCACCACCATAGGCGCAGTGGTGCGCGGTGATGAGGTGCTGATCGCCCACGATCGTACCCAGATACAGCAGGATGACCACGTGGTGATGTTCCTGGTGGACAAGAAGTACATCCCGGAAGTGGAGCGTCTGTTCCAGCCCAGTCCCTTCTTCCTGTAAGCCGGCCATGTCTCTGGCAACGGTATCCGGACCCGGCCCCTTTTCTCAGGAAAGGTCCGGGTCTTTTTTCAATCAACGACCAGGTTTTCTTGCATGATCAAGCTGCATCCCATCGTCTTCACGCTCGGGCTGGTGCTCTCCAAGCTGGCGCTCTTCATGTGGCTGCCCACCCTGCTGGCCCTGCTGACCGGTTCGGAAGGTTTCGTCGAATTTCTCAAGTCGGTCTTGATCACCCATGGTGCCGCTCTGCTCTGCCTCCATTACGGTCGCAAGGCAGAGTTTCACCTCGGCGTGCGGGAGATGTTCCTGCTCACCACCTCGGTCTGGGTGGTCGCCTGCGTCTTCGGGGCCCTGCCCTTCGTCTTCATCACCCATATCGACTTTGCCGACGCCTACTTCGAGACCATGTCGGGGGTCACCACCACGGGATCCACCGTGCTGTCGGGGCTCGACGGCATGGCCCACAGCATCCTGCTGTGGCGATCCATCCTGCAGTGGCTGGGCGGGGTCGGCTTCATCGTGATGGCGGTGGCGGTGCTGCCCTACCTCAACGTCGGTGGCATGAAGCTGTTCCAGACCGAGAGCTCGGATTGGTCCGACAAGAGCGCCCCCCGCGCCAAAACGGTGGCCAACAACATAGTGCTGGTCTATCTGGTGCTCTCCATGCTCTGCTTCCTCGCCTACTGGGTGAGTGGCATGAACCTGTTCGAAGCGGTCAACCACGCCATGACGACCCTGAGCACCGGCGGCTACTCCACCTCGGACCAATCCATGTCCCACTTCTCCCACGCGGCGCACTGGATAGGCACCCTCTTCATGTTCCTCGGTGGCCTGCCCTTCCTGCTCTATGTGCAGGCTCTCTCCCGCCGTGACAACAGCCTGTTCAAGGATGCCCAGGTGCAGGGCTTCTTCTGGCTGATCGTCTGGGTGACCCTGGTCGTCACCTTCTATCTCTGGGTGAGAGACATCTACGGCTTCATGGATGCCTTGCGCATCAGCAGCTTCAATATCGTCTCCGTGCTCACCACCACGGGTTTCGGACTCGGCGACTTCGGCACCTGGGGCCCGCTCACCACCATTATCTTCATCATCCTGCTGGCACTCGGCGCCTGCTCCGGCTCCACCTCGGGCGGGCTCAAGATCTTCCGGATCCAGGTGGCCTTCGCCCTGTTCAAGAAACAGATGCGCCAGCTGATGCACCCCTCCGCCGTGTTTCCCCAGAAGTACAACGGCCGTCCGGTCAACGACGCCATCATCCGCTCCCTGATCTCCTTCGTGCTGGTCTACTTCGCCATCATCCTGCTCATCGCCGCCCTGCTCGCCGCCATCGGGCTGGACCCCCTGACCGCCATCTCGGGCTCCATTACCGCCGTGGCCAACGTGGGCCCGGGCATGGGGCCTGTCATCGGTCCCAGCACCAACTTCGCCAGTCTGCCGGATGCGGCCAAGTGGATACTGTCGTTCGGCATGCTGCTGGGACGCCTCGAGATCCTGACGGTGGCGGTGCTCTTCTTCCCCTCCTTCTGGAAGCAATAAGCAGCCGTCCAGGCTGTTGCATGAAACGAAAAGGGCAGCCAATGGCTGCCCTTTTCGTTGTCCCTGCGAATGACGACTCCCCTCAGTCCGCCGACTCCTCTCGCTCCAGCGCCCTGTCCACCAGAGCGTCCGGCAAGGGCTTGGACACCTCGACCCCCAGCTCGCGAAAGCGCTCGGCCTGGGCGATCAGGTTGCCACGACCGTTGACCAGCCGGCCCATCGCCTTGTCGTAGCTCTCCTGCGCCTTGTGCAAGCTGCCCCCCATCTGCTGCATCTCCTCCACGAACAGCCGCAGCTTCTCGTAGAGGCGGCCGGCCCGCTCCGCTATCTGGCGCGAGTTCTGGTTCTGCCGCTCGTAGCGCCACAGGTTCTCTATGGTGCGCAGGGCCACCATCAGGTTGGTAGGGCTCACCAGCAGGATGTTGTGTTCCAGCCCGTAGCGCACCAGGGAAGGGTCCGCTTCCAGGGCAGCGAGGAAGGCAGGCTCCACCGCCACGAACATCAGCACATAGTCCAGGGTGCGCACCCCGGGCAACTGCTGGTAATCCTTGCGGCCCAGCTCGCGGATATGGTTGCGCACCGAGGCGACGTGCTCCTTGAGCGCCACCGCCTTCTCCAGATCGTCAGCGGCGTTGTACCAGCGCTCATAGGCGGTCAGCGACACCTTGGCGTCGATGATGATGTCCTTCTCCTGGGGCAGGTGGACGATGACGTCGGGTTGGTAGCGCTTGCCCTTGTCCACCTCGATGTTGACCTGGGTGTGGTACTCATGCCCCTCGCGCAGGCCGCACTCGGAGAGGATCCGCGCCAGCACCACCTCCCCCCAGTTGCCCTGCTGCTTGCTGTCGCCCTTGAGGGCCCGGGTCAGCGCCGCCGCCTCTTCGGTCATGCGGGCGTTGAGCTCGGCAAGGCGCTCCAGCTCGAACTTGAGGTTGTGGCGCTGGGCCGTCTCCTGGGCGTGGGTCTCTCCCACCTGGCGGCGAAAGCCCTCCAACTGCTCCTTGAGTGGAGTCAGCAGGAGATCCATGCTGTTCTGATTCAGTTCGCGGAAGTTTCCAGCATTTTGTTCAAAGATACGATTGGCGAGGTTCTCGAACTGCTGGCTGAGGCGCTGTTCAGCCTCTTGTTGCAGTTGCAGCTTCTCGGCGCTGGCGATGCGCTCGCTGCGCAGGGTCGCCTCGGCTTCCTTGAGACGGGCGGTGAGCTTGAGCAGCAGGGTCTGCTGCTGATCCAGCTTCTGCTGAGCCAGCATCTTCTCGTCCTGCAGCGCGTCCCAGCGATCCTGCAACCCCTGATAACGCTCCTCCAGCAGCAGCGCCTCTTCACGGCCGCTACGTCGCCCCCACCACCAGCCGAACAGCAGCGCCAGCCCGCCAACCAGCATGGCAGGCCACCAGGTCAGCAGCGGGGTCATCGGCGCCCCCGCTGGCGCAGGAAGAGTTCGAGATAGCGGTTGAGCAGCAACCAGATCAGCACATAGAGCAGATAGGCCGCCAGCACCACCCACTTGTGGCTGTTGACCCCGGTATCCAGTTCACTGAACTCGATACCCTTGAGATGGCAGTAGGCCCACATCAGCAGGGGGAAGACATAGAGCAGAGAAGCACGCCACAGAAATAGCCACATGAGTTCATTCAATCCCGCAAAAAGACCCGCCTAGCTTACACAAGGGCAACCCGGCTTGCGATCCTGCCCGCCGCTATTCTCTGGCTTGCCGGCCTAAAACTGGATAAAATTAACCCCTAATAGGTATAGGGGTAGGCATGACGCATTTTTTCTGTCGCTGGCTGGCACACGCATGGGGGAGCCCCCGCAGACCCGAGGTGGTCTGCCATGAGGCACGCCCGCCCTGGGCCATCGACGAGTCCCAGTTCCTCACCCTCTGCACCCGTTGTGGCGACTGCTTCAAGGCGTGTCCCAACGGCCTCATCAAGCCCGCCGATCGCCCCGAATATGACGGCAGCCCCATCGCCGGTACCCCAGTGCTGGATCTCGCCTGTGGCCAGTGCAGCTATTGCGGCAGCTGCGCCAGAGCCTGCCCCACGGGCGCACTCGATCTCTGCCTCGGCCGCCAGGTGCAGACCCGGGTCAGGATAGAGGCGAGCTGCCAGGCCCGTCAGGGCTACTACTGCCTGCTGTGCGAAGATGCCTGCCCCCAGCAGGCGATCAAGGTCGGCAGCGAGGGAGTGACCGTCAACATGGCCGCCTGCGATGGCTGCGGCGCTTGCGGCCTCGCCTGTCTGCACGGTGCCATCACCCTTGTGCCCCAGCTCTGACCGCTGGCAATGACAGAGGGGCCCGCAGGCCCCTCTGTCATTCACCGTGGCATCATGCCATGGTCAGGATATTATCCTGCTCTATACCGAGAAGGTGGCACAGACGAGTGGGATCCCGCACCGCATCCGCCAAAGTGTACTCTCCCAGCACCTCGAGGAAGGCGTGCATGGCGCGGCGCAGAATGCCCTGGATGCGGCAGCCCCCGGAGAGACGGCAGTTTTCGCGCTTGCAGTCCACCGGGCAGAGCACGTGCTCCATGTCCATCACCACATCGCGCAGGTTGATGGAGACGGCGGCACGGCCGAGGCGGATGCCCCCATGCTTGCCACGCACCGTCTCGATGTAACCCTTGATGCCGAGCTGATGCACTATCTTGACCACGTGATTGCGGGAGATGGCGAAGGTGTCGGCCACTTCCGTGATGGTCGACAGGCGATCACCGGGCTGGATGGCCAGGAAGGTCAGGGTACGCAGGGCGTAGTCGGTAAATCGTGTCAGTTGCATGGTCGCACTTGCCTCTTACTACAAGCCAGAAATCAGGACGACAGCCGGTGGCCAAAGAGGGGGTCTGCACATGCGTGTGCACGGGATGGGCTTCTTCGACCGAGTCGTGAAGTCACAAGGGTAAGAGCAGCCCGGGCGGGTGTCGACGAAGATGTACATAAATCGACACTTTCTTTGATTGATCGCAAACTTGCCGCCTCAGCGAGGGGTTTTGGCGGTTTCCGTCGACAAACCCCCACCTCCTCTGCCATCGCCGGAGCCGTTGTCCGGCGAGTTCAGTGGGGCTGCTTCAGCCAGTTGCGCAGCGCCTGGGAGGGGATGGAGCTCTCGGAAGCCACCGCGAAGGCGCCCCAGTCCACGGCGCACTGCAACGCATCGGCCATGGCCATACCCCGCGCAAGACCGTGGATGAGGCCGCCCGCGAAGGCATCCCCTGCCCCCGTGGTATCCACCACGGAGACCGGTCGCGCCGCCACCCTGACCTGCTCCTCCCCGTGAATGGCCACGGCGCCCGCCTTGCCCTCGGTCAGCACCAGCCATTCGAGCTGATCCCCCGCGAGCTGGCGGGCATGCTGCCAGGGGTCGCTCACCTCGCCGAGATCGGAGCGGGAGGCCACCAGCACGTGGCAGGGGCGGCGGGCCTGCCCCCCCTTGGGATATTGGGCCACCACGAAACTCTTGGCGAGCATCTGGCGCATGTAGCCCACGATGGCGGTGCCCGGATAGTTCACATAGAGGCAGTCCACCCCTTCGGTCGGCAGATCCCCCGGCAGATCCGGACGACGTGGGCGCCTGAGGATGGTGCGCTCACCGGTGACGTCCACCAGCACCAGCAGCTCGCCGGTCTCGCCGCCAAAGCGTTCCACATGGCTGCAATCCAGGCCGTATGAGGCCGCCTGCTCCAGCAGCCAGTCACCGGTGTCGTCCAGCCCGACCCGGGAGGCGATGATCACCTCGTGCCCCGCCCACACCAATCCGATGCCGGTATTGGCGGCGCCGCCGCCGAGCCTGCGCCCCTGATCCACGTATTGCAGCCGCGCCCCCGCCACCAGGGGTTCGGCCAGGGAGAGCACATGATCACAGTTGAGATTGGCGAGCAGCAGGATGCGGGACATGGAAACCTCGGCGGGAGGAGGCCGGCCCCCCGGGGTGCCGGCACAGAAACGGAAGCGGGATCAGTAGACGGGCAGCTCCACCCCTGACAACAGCTCGTCGATGCGCGCCTGGGTCGGCTGCTGCATCACGTTCTGGATCATCTCCTTGGTGAGATGGGGGGAGAAGGAGCTGATGAAGTCATACATGTAGTTCTGCAAGAGGATGCTCTTGCTGAAGCAGATCTGGGCCGGGCAGGGCTCGAACAGGTGCTCCAGATTGATGGCCACGAGGCCGGGGGCATCGCTATCGTTGGCCACCAGGGAGGAGATGATGCCGATGCCAAAGCCCAGCTCCACGTAGCGCTTGATGACGCCGGCATCCATCACCGTCATGTAGTAGTTGGGAGTGAGGCCAGCCGCCTGGAACACCTTGTCCTGCACCTGACGCCCGGTGGCGCCGCTCTCGTAGCTCAGGATGGGATACTGGCAGAGCTGCTCCAGGGTCGGCTTCTTCACCTTGGCCAGGGGGTGCTCCTGGGGCACCACCAGGGAGAGGGTCCAGAGGTAGGCGGGCAGCGCGATCAGCTCCTTGTCGAAGCCTATCTCGTGGGCCACGATGGAAAAATCCGAGTATCCCTTGCTGATCTGCTCCTTGGTGGCGGACATCACAGGATGCAGGTGGAATGAGATCTTGGGGTACTTTTTGGTGAAGTAGGTGACGCTTTTCGGCAGCAGGTAGCGGGCGATGGTGTGGGTGGTGTGGATGTTGAGGGTGCCCACGGTCGGATCCAGGTATTCCCGGGAGATGGCCTTGATCTTGCTCTCGATATTGAGCATGGCCTCGGCACACTTGATGATCTCCTCCCCCACCGGGGTGATCCGGTGCAGGTGCTTGCCGCGGCGCTCGAAGATGCGCACCCCCAGCTCGCTCTCCAGCAAGCCGATCTGCTTGCTCACCCCAGGCTGGCTGGTATAGAGCGCATCGGAGGCAACGGAGACGTTGAGATTGTGGTCCCGCACCGCGATCAGATACTTCAACTGCTGTAGTTTCAAGGTTGCCCCCTCACAGACTGACGCGGCGCTCGTCGATGGACTAGGCCGCCAAAAATGGCGGCCAGTGTATCATCCGGACTGGGCATATCGCCGCTTGATCCTTCATTTTGCTACAAAATCTAGCATCAGCGCGGTGGATATGACAAACGGGGTTCAGCGCACGTCGGCCCCGATCGGCAGGATGCCGAGGAACTGCAGCAGCCACTGCATCATGGTGGCGGAATCCACCTCCCCTTCCAGGGAAGAGAGACTGCTCTGGTAATGCGCATCGGGCAGCCTGTCCCGTCGCCGCTCGATCAGGGCCCGGTTGTACGCCACCGAGAATTCCGGGTGCCCCTGGATGGCGACGATGTGATCCCCCTGCAGGAACATGAAGTTGGGGCAGAAGTCGTTGCCCGCGAGCAGGGTCGCCCCCGGCGGAAGCTGCTCCACCTGATCCTGGTGGCTTGCCAGGATGCGGATGGTGTCCAGACCCGGCGCCATCCAGGGTTTTGTCGTCTGCATGGCATGGACCGACACCCCCAGCCCCCACCCCTTGGTGGACTTCATTACCTCCCCTCCCAGCGCCTGGGCGATCACCTGATGGCCGAAGCAGACCCCGGCCAGCTTGACGTTGGCATCGTGGGCCCGGCGGATCCAGTCGCGCAGCGCCAGGATCCAGGGGATGTCGCTGTAGGCATCGTGGCGCGAGCCGGTGATGAGCCAGGCATCGCATTCGGTCAGATCCGGGGGCAGATCGCCGTCGAGGGCGGACCAGACCCGAAATTCCAGCTCGGGGGCCAACGCCCGGAAACCCTTGATAAACATCTCGGAGTAAACGGGACCAAAATCCCCCACCAAATCGGGGTCCAGCCGGTCACAATCGAGAATACCCAGTCGCATCTGTTACTCCTTGACAGAAGCGCCCCCGCAGACCGGCGGCCTGCGGGGGCAAGAGATTAAAGCCATGGCAGCAAGCCGGTGGCTCACTTCATGGTCGGCATGGAGAACTCGGCGCCGGCGCGCAGGCTCTGGGGCCAGCGGGCGGTCACCGTCTTCATCCGGGTGTAGAAGCGCACCCCATCCGGCCCGTGCATGTTGAGCGGCCCGAAGATGGACCGTTTCCAGCCACCGAAGCTGTGAAACGCCATGGGCACCGGAATGGGAACGTTCACCCCTACCATACCGACCTGAACCCGCGTGGTGAAGTCCCTTGCGGTATCTCCGTCACCGGTGAAGATGGCGGTGCCGTTGCCGTACTCGTGTTCGTTGATGAGGCGCAGGGCCGTCTCGTAGTCCGGGGCCCGCACGATGGCGAGCACGGGGCCGAAGATCTCCTCCCGGTAGATGCGCATCTCGGGGCCGACCCGATCGAACAGGCTGCCCCCGATGAAGTAGCCCTCGCCATGGCTCAGGCCCCGGCCATCCACCACCAGCTCGGCCCCCTCGGCCACTCCCTGATCCACGTAGCCGCGCACCTTGGCCAGGTGTTCCCGGCTGATGAGGGGCCCCATCTCGTTCTCCGGACTCTGACCGAGGCCGGGGCCGACCCGCAGGGCCGCCACCAGGGGCGAGAGCTTCGCCACCAGGGCATCGGCGGTCTCGTCACCCACCACCACGGCCACCGAGATCGCCATGCAACGCTCGCCCGCCGCGCCATAGGCGGCCCCCATCAGGGCGGAAACTGCCTGATCCAGATTGGCATCCGGCATGACCACCATGTGGTTCTTGGCGCCGCCCAGGGCCTGCACCCGCTTGCCGTGGGCCGAAACGGTGGCATAGATGTACTGGGCGATGGGGGTGGAGCCGACAAACGACACGGCACCGACCCTCGGGTCGGTCAGCAGCACGTCCACCACCTCCTTGTCGCCGTTGACCACGTTGAGCACCCCGTCCGGCAGGCCCGCCTGCTTGAGCAGTTCGGCCATGCGCAGAGAGAGGGACGGATCCTTCTCCGAGGGCTTGAGGATAAAGGTGTTGCCGCAGGCCAGGGCCACCGGGAACATCCAGAGCGGCACCATGGCAGGGAAGTTGAACGGGGTGATGCCGGCGCAGACCCCCACCGGCTGCATCATGGAGTGACTGTCCACCCCGCGGCCCACGTTGAGGGAGTGCTCCCCCTTGAGCAGGTGGGGAATGCCGCAGGCAAACTCCACCACCTCCAGCCCCCGAGTCAGCTCGCCCTGGGCGTCGGAGAAGACCTTGCCGTGCTCGCGGCTGATGAGCTGGGCCAGCTCGTCCCTGTGCTGCTCCATCAGCTCCTTGAAGCGAAACAGCACCCGGGCCCGCACCAGCGGCGGGGTCTGGGACCACTCCCCAAAGGCGCGCTCGGCGCAGGCAATCGCCTCGGCACACTCGTCGGCCGTGCTGAGAACGACGGAGCCCTGCTGCTGGCCGGTGGCCGGATTGAAGATGGCACCGAAACGCTCGCTGCGACTCTCGGTCGTCTCGCCGTCGATGAAGTTGTCGATCCTGTAACTCATAAATCCTCCGTGATGGGTCATCCGTCCTCCCCTCGCCGCGCCGGGGCAGCACAGGGGGATGACGCCCGGGACGAGCGCCATCCTGTGTGATGTGGGGGTCAGTCCTAGGCCTGCAGGGCGTCCTGCAGCAGGGTGAAGAGATCGTCGATCTGGCTGCGCTCGATGATGAGGGGAGGCGACAGGGCGATGATGTCGCCGGTCACCCGGATAAGCGCCCCCTTCTCGAAACAGCGCACGAACACCTCGTAGGCCCGCTTGCCCGGTGCATCCGGCATGGATTCGAGTTCGATGCCCGCCACCAGGCCGTAGTTGCGCACGTCCTTCACGTGCTTGCAGCCCTTGAGGGAATGGGCCGCCTCCTCCCAGTAGCCCGCCAGCTCGGCAGCCCGGGTCAGCAGATTTTCGCTCCGGTAGATCTCGAGGGTCGCCAGACCCGCCGCCGCGGCCACCGGGTGGCCGGAGTAGGTGTAGCCGTGAAACAGCTCGATGGCCCCCTTGCCCGCCGCCATCATGTCGTCATAGATATGGTTTTGCACCAGCACGGCCCCCATGGGGATGGCGCCGTTGGTGAGCCCCTTGGCGCAGGTGATCATGTCGGGGATGACGTCGAACTCCTGGGCGGCGAAGGGGGAGCCGAGGCGGCCGAAACCGGTGATCACCTCGTCAAAAATCAGCAGGATGCCGTGTTTGGTACAGATCTCCCGCAGCCGCTTGAGATAGCCCTTGGGGGGCATGATGACCCCGGTGCTGCCGGCGATGGGCTCGACGATGACCGCCGCGATGTTGCTGGCGTCGTGCAGGAAGACAATCTTCTCCAGTTCATCGGCCAGGGTGAGGTCTTCTGCTGGCAATCCCTTGGTGAACGCATTTTTCCCTATGTTGAGGGTGTGAGGCAGATGATCCACCCCGGTCAGCAGGGAGCCGAACCACTTGCGGTTGCCGGGAATGCCCCCCACCGAGATGCCGCCAAAACCCACCCCGTGGTAGCCGCGCTCGCGGCCGATGAGCCGGGTACGAGTCCCCTGGCCGCGAGCCCGCTGCCAGGCCAGCGCAATCTTGAGCGCGGTGTCCACGGATTCCGATCCGGAGTTGGTATAGAAGACGTGACCGAATCCCTTGGGGGCGATCTCCACCAGCCGGTTGGCCAGCTCGAACGGCAGGGGGTGGCCCATCTGGAAGGTGGGGGCAAAATCGAGGTGGGAGATCTGCTGGGAGACCGCCTCGGCGATCTCGCGCCGACCATGGCCTGCGTTGCAACACCAGAGTCCGGCAGTGCCATCCAGTATCTTGCGGCCATCCTCTGAGTGATAATACATCCCCTCTGCCGACTTCAGGATGCGCGGCGCCGCCTTGAACTGCTGGTTGGCGGTGAACGGCATCCAGAATGCGGACATGTCGGGGGTATTGATGTCGCTGACAGGTTTCATGGTCACCTCATCCTTAAGGCGTTTAGTAACACCCGGCTCATGCCTATTAAATTAAACACCTGAATCCATAAAAAAGGGCTTTTATCGCCCGGCTTGGTGTCACCCCTCAGGGGTGGTATAAGATATTTAACACAATTTTAATAATAGTAAACAGTCAAGGAGTGTCTATCGATGGATATCGGTCACCGCCTCAAGGCGGTTCGCACCAAGGCGGCCCTCTCCCAGCGCGAGCTGGCAAAACGCTCCGGTGTGACCAACGGCTTTATCTCCCAGATCGAGAAAAATCAGGTGAGCCCCTCGGTGGCCTCCCTGCGCAAGGTGCTGGAAGGCATCCCCATGTCATTGGCCAGCTTCTTCACCGACGAGACGGAGATGGATTCCGAGGTGATCTTCCGTGCGGACGACATGCCGGATCTCGGCACCCACCCCATCAGCTACCGTCTGGTGGGTCACAGCCGCGCCAACCGCGCCATCGGCATGATGCAGGAGATACTGCCCCCGGGCGCCGACACCGGTGACGACATGCTGAGTCACGAAGGGGAAGAGTGCGGCATCGTCATCCGGGGTCAGGTGGAAGTCACGGTAGGCGAGCAGGTTCACCTGCTGGCACCGGGGGATGGCTACTACTTCGACAGCCGCACTCCCCACCGTTTTCGCAACGTGGGGGATCAGGAGTGCGTGCTGATCTCGGCCAACACGCCCGCCAGCTTCTGACGGGCCTTCTCCCGTAACAGCCCGCCGGGATCCCCCCTGCCCAGCCCAGGGGTCAGGCCAGCGACACGGGCTCCCGCCCCGCCGCGCGACCCCAGACACCACAGGCCAGGGCGCCCGGTTTGCCCCGCCGTTAGCCCGGGTTGTTCGGGGTCAGTGTTTAATGAATTGTTACAAGATGGATTTACAAGCGGCAGGATGTTTAGCATATTGATACGCGGAGACTGACTTTCTGCCGGTTCAAGGAGTGAACATGAGTGACCTGACCCTGGCCCAGTGGCAACACAAGGCCGCCCATCTGACCCTGCCCTCGCAAGCCTTTATCGACGGCACCTACCGGGATGCCGTCAACGGCGCCACCTTCGATTGCATCAATCCGGCCAACGGCCAACTGCTGACCAGGGTCGCCTCCTGCGACGCCGCCGATGCCGAGCTGGCGGTCAAGGCGGCCCGTGCCGCCTTCGACGACAAGCGCTGGTGCGGCCTCTCCCCCAAGCAGCGCAAGCTTATCATGCAGCGCTTCGCCGAGCTGATGCGCCTGAACCTGGTGGAGCTGGCACTGCTGGAGTCGCTGGATATGGGCAAGCCCATCGGCGACGCCATGGGGTATGACGCCCCCGCCGCCGCGAACTGCATCGCCTGGAACGCCGAGGCGATAGACAAGATCTACGATCAGGTCGCCCCGGTGGAAGAGTCCGCCCTGGCCCTGGTGACCCGGGAGCCCCTCGGTGTCGTGGCTGCCATCGTGCCCTGGAACTTCCCCCTGGTGATGGCCTGCTGGAAGCTGGGCCCGGCGCTCGCCACCGGCAACTCGGTGATCCTCAAACCCTCCGAGAAATCCCCCCTCACCGCCCTGCGCATCGCGGGTCTGGCGAAGGAGGCGGGCATCCCCGACAGCGTCTTCAACGTGCTGCCGGGCTTTGGTCACACCGTGGGCGAGGCGCTGGCCATGCACATGGACGTCGACTGCATCACCTTCACCGGCTCCACCAAGATCGGCAAGCATCTGGTGCAGTGCTCCGGCAAGTCCAACCTCAAGCGCGCCTTCATGGAGTGCGGCGGCAAGAGCCCCAACATCGTGCTGGCGGATGCACCGGATCTGGATGCCGCCGCCAGAAGCGCCGTCGGCGCCATCTTCTACAACCAGGGGGAAGTGTGCACCGCCGCCTCCCGCCTGCTGGTGCAAAACAGCATCAAGCCCCAGTTCATGGAGCGGCTGCTGGCCCACGCCCGCGAATGGAGCTCGGCCAACCCGCTCGACCCCACCACCCGCATCGGCGCCATGGTGGACCACATCCAGATGGAGCAGGTGCTCAACTACATCGCCATCGGCCAGCAGGAGGGCGCCAAGCTGCTGCTGGGGGGCAAGCGCACCCAGCCCGAGGAGGGCGGCTACTACATCGAACCCACCATCTTTGACGACGTGACCCCGACGATGCGCATCTTCCGCGAGGAGATCTTCGGCCCCGTGCTGGCGGTGACCGGCTTCGACACCCTGGAAGAGGCCATCGCCCTTGGCAACGACACCGACTACGGCCTGGCGGCCGCCATCTGGACGGCGGATCTCAACCAGGCGGTGAAAGGGTCGCGCGCCCTGCGCGCCGGCACCGTCTTCGTCAACAACTGGGATGGCGGCGACATGACCATGCCGTTTGGCGGCTTCAAGCAGTCCGGCAACGGGCGCGACAAGTCCCTGCACGCCCTGGAGAAGTACACCGAGCTGAAAAGCACCTGGATCCAGCTCGAATAACGTCATAAATGACGCTTATCAACAAAACAGGGGGAGAAATCCCCCTTTCTCATTTTTACTCTTTTATCCCCTCGCTCAATCGATATAATCGTCAAATAGCAAGCCATTAAATTTAAAGATAAAAATGCTGTTTTTTCTGGGAAGTGTACTGTTTCTGGTGGTGGGACTGCCGCTGCTGTTCTTCGTGCTGGGTCAGGGGGAAGCCTATGTCACCTGGGGCCCCTGGATCTCCGCCATCGCCCTCATGCTGTGGCTGCTGATGGACGTGGAGAAGATCCGCCGCGGGGGCGGTCGCTGAAGTCGCTCCTGCTGTTAAAATCCCGTCAGACCCATTTATTGTCTTCTTTCCCTGCAAAAGGATCGCTACACTGACTTTTTGCGATGTTTCCCGACATCCGCACTCCAGTGAAGGTTATCCGCATGCAACAACAGATCCAGCGCCAGGGCGTCCTCTATGCCCTCGGCGCCTACACCCTTTGGGGCCTGGCACCCATCTACTTCAAGTCCCTCTCCGCCGTGCCGGCCGCCGAGATCCTGACCCACCGCATGATCTGGTCCTGCGCCCTGCTGATGGTGCTGGTGCTGCTCGGACGCCAGTGGCACAAGGTGCAGGCGGTGCTGCGCCAGCCCAAGGTGCTGCTCACCCTGGCCTTCACCTCCGTCACCGTCGGCGGCAACTGGCTGCTGTTCATCTGGGCCATCAACAACGGCCACATGCTGGATGCGAGCCTGGGCTACTACATCAACCCCCTGTTCAACGTGCTGCTCGGCATGGTGTTTCTGAGCGAGAAGCTGCGCCGCCTGCAGTGGTGGGCGGTGGGGCTCGCCTTTGTCGGTGTCGCCGTCCAGCTCATCGCCTTCGGCTCCCTGCCCTGGATAGCCCTGGTGCTGGCCTCGAGCTTCGCCATCTACGGCCTCATTCGCAAGAAGCTGGCCCTGGACGCCCTCACCGGCCTGCTCATCGAGACCCTGATCATGCTGCCGCCGGCCGCCTTCTATCTGTGGGGCATCGCCGACAGCCCCACCAGCCACCTCACCCAGAATGACTGGCACCTGAACCTGCTGCTCATCGCCGCGGGCGCCGTCACCACGGCCCCCCTGCTCTGCTTCACCGCAGCGGCCACCCGACTCAAGCTCTCCACCCTGGGCTTCTTCCAGTACATAGGCCCCAGCCTGATGTTCATCCTGGCGGTGACCCTGTATGGCGAGGCGCTGGCGCTGGACAAGATGATCACCTTTGGCTGCATCTGGAGCGCCCTGGTGCTGTTCAGCCTGGATGGCCTGCGCAGCGGCAAGCGGCGCCAGGAGGCCGGCTGAGGCGCCAGCGCAATAATCTACAAGCCACGGGGCCGCTTTCGGGGTATCAATAGGGGATGAACGCACCCCAATCCCGCATCCACTACTGGCAATCCCGGCTGCTGCCGGGGGTTGAACTCTCCCACTCCCACCACAGGGAGTTCAGCTATGGCCGCCACGTGCATCTGGACTACCACATCGGTCTGGTGCAGCGGGGCGGCCAGAAGTTCATCCACAAGGGGAACAGCCACAACCTGGTGCGCGGCGAACTCTCCACCGTCAACCCGGACGAGATGCACGACGGCCTCAGCCTGCTGCCGGAAGGGTACGAGGTGCGGGTCTTCTCCATCGCCCCCGAGCAGCTGGCCCGCTGGCTGCCGGAGCACCCCGAGCCCTTTTTCCACCAGGGATTGCAGAGCCGCCCCGACCTCTATCAGGGCTTTGCCCGCCTGCACATGCACCTGGACGGCCCCGCCCCCGACGGCCTGCTGGCGGAGAGCCAGTTGCTGGCTCTGCTGGGCGAACTGTTCCGGCTCGCCCCCGAGCGCCACGCCCTGGCGGATCCCCAGCTCAGGTTCCTGCGCGACCATCTGCTGGCCCGGCTGGACGAGCGACACACCCTGGAGGATCTGGCCGCCCTGTTCGGGCTGGATCGCTTCGCCTTCCTCCGTCAGTTCAAGAAGAAGACCGGCATGACCCCCTATGCCTGGCTCAAGCGGCTGCGCCTCGAACAGGGCAAGCGCCTGCTCGGCAGCGGTCTGCCGGTGAGCGAGGTGGCACTGGCGGTGGGCTTCTTCGATCAGAGCCACTTCCACCACGGTTTTCGTCAGGCCTTCGGGCTCACCCCGGCGGAGTATCGCCAGCAGATGCTGCCCGCCTGAATCACCGCTGCTGCAATCTTTTACAATCTCCCGTCCCCCGTCCTGCCCCATGCTGTCACCTCCATACCGCTGTCGGAGGTCTTTTATGTTCACCAGCCTGTTTCTGACCCTGGGTCTCGTCCACCTCGTCGCCCTGGCGAGCCCGGGCCCGGATTTCGCACTCATCCTGCGCACCAGCCTGCACAGGCCCACCGCCCTCGGAGCGGCCCTTGGCATCGCCCTCGCCATCCTGCTCCACGCCACCCTGAGCCTGACCGGCATCAGCCTGCTGATCGCAAGCCAGCCCTGGCTCTTTCTCGCCGTGAAACTGGTGGGTGCCCTCTATCTGGGCTGGCTGGGCTGGGGGGCGCTGAAAGCGGCCTGGCAGGGAAGCGGGGATCTGGCGCTGCGCGCCGGAGGCGAGCGGCCGGGCTGGCGCAAGGGGGTGAAGAGCGGGCTGGCCACCAATCTGCTCAACCCCAAGGCGATGCTGTTCTTCATGGGACTGCTGGCCGCCATGGTGACGCCCCAGGTGGATGGCCTGACCCGGGGCTTGCTGATCCTGGAGCTGTTCCTGCTCTCCCTCGTCTGGTTCAGCGCCCTGGCCTGGAGCCTCTCCACCCCCCGCGCCCAGCACCTGCTCGGCCGCATCCAGCGCCCGCTCAACCTGATGACGGGCCTGCTGTTTGGCGCGGTCAGCCTCTCCATCCTGGTGGATCTGCAAGGGCACTGGCCAGCGGCCTGACCAGCACGTCCTTGTTGGCGGCAAGCAGGGAGGGGCCTTGACGGACGGCGCGACTACTCCCCGCGCCGCATCCCCTTGCGCAGGTAGACGTAACCCTCCCCCGGGCTGCCCCAGCGCTGATGGGCACCATTGTCATAGGCCCTGTCCAGCAGCCGGACACTGTCCGGGCCGATCCAGAGGTACTGCACCAGGGTGGTGGCACCGCCAAAATCGGTGGCGCAATGCCCGACCCGGGTCTGTCCCTTGTACTCCCCGCCCGGCTGGCGGGTCAGCCAGATCTCGCACCCTTCGCGCAGGGAGAGTTGCTGCGGGGTGAGGGAGTCAAGCAGCTCGGGCCGACGCCAGGCGCCGGCAAAATCCGTGGCCCTCGGCATGGTCAGTTCGGCCATCAGGATGCGGCCATCGGGCAGGGAGGAGAAGCGGTAGATGCGCTGGCGAAACGGTCGCTGCGCCCGCTCGGTCAGAAACTGCTCCGCATAGACCCAGCGAAAGGGGCCCTCCCCGGGCCAGATCTCCACCAGCCGCAGCTCGGCGCTGGTGAAGCGGGCATCGAAGGTGGCCTGCTCCTGGCTGGAAAACTCCCCCGAGAACCAGGAGAGCAGGGGCTCCAGCCTCCCCTGCGTGGCATGGGGGCCGGGGGCCGTCACGAAGGGGACGGGCGCCGCCCAGATCAGGCTGGCGTAAAACAGCCCCAGCAGGGCCGCCATCAGCTGTGTCATCGAATCCTTCCGAGTCGCTTGCATGGCGGCGATTATATGAGCGAACGGTGACAATAACCTCTATCTTGATCAACTCCTTGAAGAGAAAACGAAAAATCCTCTCTGCAGGCGAAAGGAGGCGACGCCCCCGGCCTGCGTTCCGTCAGATCAGCATCCGAAGCGCACAGTAAACCAACAAGCCCGCCAGCGTCAGGTTCAGAATGCGGCCGTGGCGCTGGAACAGGGGCTGCAGCAGATGACCCGCCAGGGCCCAGCAGAGGTTCCCCAGCGTGCCGATCAGCGCCAGCAGCAGGCTGACGCCCAGCACCCAGACGAATTCTGTGGTGTGGGGCAACACGAAGGTGGAGAGCGCCGTGATGCCGTATAGGATGATCTTCACGTTCACGAACTGCAGCCAGAAGCTGGTCCAGAAGCCGGGCAAGGCTCCATCTGTGCTCGACAGGTTGGAGCCGCTGGCCGCAATGCGCCAGGCCAGCCAGAGCACATAAGCCGCCCCGGCCCAGCTGAGCCAGCCAACCAGCGCGGGGGAGAGGCTGATGAGGGTGAAGGTGAACAGGGCACACAGCAGCATGATCAGCAGGAAGCCCGCACTCATGCCCGCCAGCACCCGGCTACTGCGGCGCAGACCATGCTGATTGGCGGCGCTCAGAGCCAGTATGTTGTTCGGTCCCGGCGTCATGGCCGTGATCAGGGTGTAAGTCAAAAATGCGCTGACAAGGGTCGTGGTCATGGTGTTTCTCCAAATGGGAGTGATACCTTAACGCGGCCACTGGCATCAAAAAATCGAATGTTTTAGCATTCTAAATTCAACCATTTCGATGAATTGGAGTCCCCATGGATTTGCGACGTCTCATTACCCTCAAGACGGTGATCGAGGAGGGCTCCTTCGTGAAGGCATCCCGCAAGCTCTGCTGCACCCAGTCGACGGTAACCTTCAATATCCAGCAGTTGGAGCAGGAACTTTCGCTACAACTGTTCGAAAAAATAGGGCGTCGCATGTGCCTAACCAAGGCCGGACAGAACATCATGCCGCATGTGCACGAGATGATCCGGGTGATGTCGGGTCTGCGCCAGGCGGCGCAGCAGGACGCCGAGCCGAGCGGCGAGCTCAGGGTCGCCATCGGCGAAACTCTGCTGGCCTACAAGATGCCGGCGGTGCTCGAGCGCTTCAAGCGGCTAGCTCCCGGGGTCCGACTGTCGCTCCGGTCCCTGAACTGCTACGTCATTCGCGATGCGCTGCTGGCGGACGAGGCCGATCTCGGTATCTTCTATCGGGTCGGCAACGATGCCGCCCTGCTGATGGAGAGCTTTGGCGAGCAACCCCTGGTGCTGGTAGCTTCCCCCACCCTCAGCGGTGGTATCGACTTCACCCGCCCGGATCAGCACCTGCCGGTCAGCTTCATCATCAACGAACCCCAGTGCATCTTCCGTCAGATTTTCGAGAGCACATTACGCCAGCGAGCCATCACTCTGGACGGCACCATAGAGCTGTGGAGCATAGAGAGCATCAAGCGCTGCGTGGCCAGCAACCTCGGCGTCTCCTTCCTGCCCCGCTTCGCCGTCGAGCGGGAGCTGAGTTCGGGGGAGCTGCAGGAGCTGCCCTTCTCCCCCACGCCCCTCGTCATCACGGCCCTGTGCGCCCACCACGCCAGCAAGTTTGTCAGCCCCGCCATGCGGGTGTTTATGGAGTGCGTGCAGACGTGCCTGACAGAGGAGGCGTCGCCAGCGGCAAATGCGGCCGCTCATGGCGACCAGGACGCGCGCCGCCTGATGACTACCTAGCCCTTCAATGGGAGCGCCACGACTCCTGACCCTCGGTTGTCCTTCCCCCGAGCGACTATCCTTGCTCGGATACAACCGAGAAGGAACCCAAGATGAGCACAGGAACAGTCACCCTGCATCGCGTACTCAAGGCCCCGCCACAGCGGGTATACCAGGCCTTTATCGAGCCGGACGCCCTGGCCAAATGGCTGCCCCCCCATGGCTTCACCTGCAAGGTGGCGGCGCTAGATGCCAGGGTCGGCGGCCAGTTCAGGATGTCGTTCACCCACTTCGCCAGCGGCCACACCCACGCCTTCGGCGGCGAGTATCTCGTGCTGGAGCCGGGCAAGCGCATCCGCTACACCGACCGTTTCGACGACCCCAACCTGCCGGGGGAGATGCAGGTCACCATCACCCTCACCCAGGTGCTGTGCGGCACCGATCTCGCCATCGAACAGGCGGGTATTCCGGCGGTCATCCCGGTGGAGATGTGCTACCTCGGCTGGCAGGAGTCCCTGATGCAGCTCGCCACCCTGGTGGAGCCCGAGATCCCCGCCGAGTGACCCGACACGGGGGCTCCCCCGGTGGCCCCCGCACAGATACCCCTTGTGAGAGAGGGGCCTGATCAGGTATCTCTGTGGGCAGGGCGGGCTGCGTCCTTGCAGCGACCATCCACCGCCAGGAGCCCCCATGAAACGAGTCTTGATGATGACCATGGCCGCCGCCCTGCTGGGCGGGTGCGCCGTGAAGAACCAGGTCACCCACAGCCTGCAGGCGATCCCGCTCACCGCCTTCCAGCAGAGCGAGAGCAACCCCAACCAGCGCATCTACAAGGAGCCCGGCGTGGATCTGCGCCAATACCACGCGGTACTGCTCGACCCCTTGCAATTCATCCGCCAGGAGAACGGCCAGTGGTATCTGCTGACCGCCAACGAGCAGAACGAGATCGGCCGCTACTACCACGCCACCTTCCAGCGGGAGCTGATGAGCCACGGCGTCAAGATGGCTACCGAACCCGGTCCCGGCGTGATGCGGGTGCAGGCGGCCATCACCAACTTCGACCTGACCCGGCCCGACCCCAAGCTGCGGGATCTGCTGCCCGCAAAGATCGCCATCAACGTCACCCGCGAGGTAATAGGCAAGGAGCCCTATCTGCTCAAGGTGGGCAGCATGGCCCAGTTGCTCGACGCCCAGAGCGGCAAGCTGCTGGTGCGGGTGATGGACGCTCGCGAGAGCCCGGACACCACCCACAAGGATTCCCCCATCACCGCCCAGGAGATGGAGAAGATGATCGATCAGTGGGCCGCAAGTCGCGCCAAGCAACTGGCCGACAACCTGGGGCGCTGAGCCGGGCCGAAAACGACAAAGCCTGCCAGGGGGCAGGCTTTGTCGTCGCTGAAGCACGGCTTATTGCAGGTTCAGACCGCCCAGGTAATCCCGCTTGCCCAGATCCACCCCGGCCTGGCGCAGCAGGGCATAGGTCATGGTGAGGTGGAAGTAGAAGTTCGGGATGCCGTACTCATGCACGCAGCTGTGGCCGTCCATCCCCTTGCCGCCCGCCCAGTAGGGGTAGTAGTGGCCGCTCGCATACTGGCTGAAATCGGCGTCCAGCTTGCCTTGCAGGTAGGTGAGGGTCTTGGCCACGTGGGCGCGCAGATCCGCCATGGTCTTGGGATCATCCCCCAGCACCGGCGGCTCGCTCAGGCTGGCGGTGGCCACCACGGCGCGGGCGCTGTCACAGCAGATCAGCACCTGCTTGCTCAGCGGCAGCATGTCGACGATGAGGCGCTCATTGAAGAAGTTCTCCACATTGAACTTCTTCGCCGCGGCGTGGGCCTCGGCCTTGGCCAGGCACTGGTCCAGGTTGGTCAGCATCTTGATGAACTGGGCGGCAATTTCACGATTCATAATGCACTCTCGGTTGGTTGAAGGCAGTAAAACGAGCGGCTCCACTATAGCGCATCCCCCTTGCAGTTCGAGCCCGAGGGGATGAAAAGCGAGGGCGTCCTCCTTGCCCTGCGACAGGCAGTGGCGATCACCGGCGGGCAGCGAGGCCAGCGCGCCATACCCCGTCGCCGCACCGAGTCCCTCTTTCCCCTTTTTTTGATCTGTGACAGGCATCTCGTTTTTCGAGGGGCGTAGTCTGGAGCCCGTTGCCCCGGCACGGGCCGGGGCCCCCATCCCACAAGGAGAATGCCATGAAGATCTACGATCGAAACCGCAATGTGCTGACCCTGGGCCAACGAGTGATGATTGCCGCCACCGGCGCGGTCGACACCCTCAAGGAGGCGCACACCGACAACCTGACCCCCTATCAGGCCGAGCATGAGAAGTGCGTGCTGCTGACGAACAGCCAGGAGCGCTACGCCCCCATCGAGTTGATTAGACTAGGCTGATCCCGTTTTCCGTCACCCTACTCTTTACAATTCACCCGGCCGCACGTCCGTCGCTGGCCGGGTTTCTCTCTCCGCTATCGACTCCTTCTCCGAGCCGCTGCCACCTTATGAGGGCGAGGCGATGCAGCTTGCCGGTATCCAGCCTGATTGCCCCGCTTCGTTGTGAACCCAGAGCCAGCCTGCCAGCTCCCGATCCACCCGTACCCGCTCCCCCACCGCCACATCCAGCTCCCGGGCGGTATAGTCCTGGCGCGCCTGCGCCTCCTCGGCGCTGATCGGGGTCAGCATGGACAGGGGCGCCCACCCCTCGTTGCCGTCTGCGGTAAAGGTGCGCACCCAGCCCGGGAACTCGTCGTCCTCGTGGCCGATGCGCACCCGCTCTCCGGCCCGAAAGGCGATGGGATTGGGGTAGCAGGTGTGGTGCGCCGTGGTGATCAACGCCAGCATTGTCTCGTCCTCCGACAGGTTATGTTTGGTGACGCCCCGAGTCATACCACAAGCCGGGCCTGACGGCTCTATGCCGGGCCGACTCTTTCTGGTCATCCCCGGACTGCCAGGATCTCCACCTAGCCAGCGGCAGGCCATAAAAACACCCGGACTGACAGTTCAGTCCGGGTCCAGTCACCCCTGCTCTTGATGAGAGAGGGGGTTATTGACTGCTGCTGATGTCTTCCAGGATCAGCAACTCGGGATCGACGCCCCCGACGCTGTCAGACAAGGCTGCCGCAGTTAATACCTGGCTGGTCGACAAGGTGACCGGCAGGGGGCCAATGACCGGGCTCTTGTCACCCGAGGCGGTGACGGTGACAAAGTAGTCTCCGGCGGCAACCGCAAGATACCCGCTGTCCCCCTTGAAGGGCACAGCCTTGAGCACGGGGGTGCTGGCGCTGATGTCTGACCCCGTCGTCAGATAAACGTCCACTGCCGGAGCCGTGGGTGCCGCATGAAGCACGCGAAGCTGCGCCTCTGTCGCCACCGCGCGGCCCGTGTCCGTCAGCAGCAAGGGCTCAATGGTTTCGCCAGCGGGATCCAGCAACTGGCCGACGGCAAACAGGGAGTAGCGGGTGCCCGCCTTGAGCGGCACGTCGCTGGCATTGATCACTTCAGGGGTCGTGGCGCCCGTCGGCGTGACCACAAAATCGTAATCCGCCGCCGCCAGATCCAGATATCCGGTATTTCCCTTGAACGCCAGCCCCTGCAACGGGGCGGCGGTCGGTGCGGCACCATTGACCCGGATATCCACGGCCGGGGCGTCAGCAACCCCATGGACCACCCTCAGCTGGGCCTGCTCATCCACAGACAGGAGAGGGGTTGCACCAGTGCTGTCGATGGCAAGCAGCTTGACCGGGCTTGGCCCCGCCCCCAGGTTGTCGATCGCCGCAATCAGCAGATCCGCACCGCCGGTGAGAGGCAATGGACCCGAGTCATACACCACATCGCTGCTGCCCGGCAGTGTCAGCCTGACCTGATACTCCCCGGCCGGCAGAGTCAGGGGATCGCTATAGGTCTTGAAGGGAATGCCGGACAGCGTCGGACTGCCCAATGCGGCACCGGGAGCGGTGACATAAACATCCACCGCAGGTGCGCTCGGGGCGGCATGCACGACCTGCACCCGGATCTCGCCGCCTGCGGGCATCTGGTCCGGCCGTTCAATCACCAGCGGGCCAAACGCGGTATCGCCGCTGCCCGTCAGTTTACCCACTGCCAGCACGTCGTACTGGGTGTCGGGTTTGAGATCGAGGGAGACCGGCCCGATGACCGTCGCGGTACCGCTCGGCAAAATCCCGTCCACTGCCACCTCGTGACTGCCAGCCGCCACCGGCTTGAGCCCGCTGCTCGAGCCAAAATCAACGGCCGTCAGGAAGGCAGCCCCATCGACATTGACATTCACCCTGGGGGCATCGGGGGCGAGGTGGCTGATCCTGATGGCCGCATTGGGCGGACTGCTGTCATTGTCACTGCCTCCGCACGCAGTCAGACCCAATATCATTGCAAGTGCGGCACAACGTTGAATCCATTTCATCTGGTCATTCTCCATTGGTTGGTCCCCACGGGCATATGCATCTCGCTAATGACTGGATCATCACTTTTTGTGCTTTTTTCACCCTGTTTGTGACGCAGCATGGTGCACCTGGCAGGCGTGCTCCTCCCTTTGCTCTGCCATTCATTACTGTCAGTGAATTTTCATATCATCCGAGTGCCATTTCAGTGAACACATCGCCGCCCTAGACTGCTTCTCGAACCTTAACGAGGAGTCTTGTATGAAACTCACCCCTATCCCGTTGCTGGCCGGCACCCTCGCCTCGGCCTTCTCTTTCAACACCTTCGCCGGTGACATCGTCTCGGTGCAGTTCAGCGATGGCCGCCCCGCCGTGACCGGCGTCGAAGCGGTCAACAACGCGCTCAACCCCATCGGCGTCAACGTGGTCACCGTCGACATTCCCGAGGCCGCCAGGCCCCTGCTTGAAGCCTCCCACCGCCGCGCCCTGACCAAAGCGGAGCACGGCGCCCTGATTGCGGCCTTCAACCTGAGTCAGGGGGAGCTGCTGGAGCAGGCCAGGCTCGCAGGGCGCGAGCCCGCAGTGCAAGGGGGCGGCGTCGCCACCGAAGAGACCGGCGTCGGCCCCTACCCCAAGGTCTATGACCTGATGGCGCTGGACGAGCGCACCCGCAGCGCCGTGCTCGGCAAATATGGCCGCATGCACGTCAACTCCGCCGAGGACGGCACCGACATCGACGAGGTGATGACGGTGGTCAGCGGCGGCCCGTTCCGCTGGGGCTTTACCCTCAAAGACGGCAGTATCGCCCGCTTCCAGATAGACAAGGTGGGCCTGGAGGACAAGGCGGTGCGAGTCAGCTATCACGGGCTCGGCATGCACGCCGGGTTGATGGACGCAAAACAGGGGCTGCTGGTGGCCTTCGCCCACGGTCCAAAGGCATTCACCATGCGCTACCAGGCCGACGTGCCCCACGCCCAGTTGCTCGGCACCAACCCCTGGGCCGATGTCGGCATCACCCTGCCCCCCGCCCCCGGCAAGGTACAGTAAGCCGGTGCGTGCCATCTGGCGGCGGGGCCCGGACCCTGCCGCCTGCTTTTATGCCTGCTATGCCTGCCGCCTCGGGGCCGGGGAGCCCTGGGCCCATCGCCTCTCTTTCGTCTGCGTCTCTGCCGGGCCCGCCACGCCCGGAGGGCCATGATCAGGGCCGGTCTGCCACCGGCAGCGCTCTGTCTGGGGGGGATGGGGGGTGGACACCCCGGGGAACCGCACTATTGTGATGAAAGTGCGCAATGATGGCGCCATCATTTACCAGTAGTGAATTAACGGGGGCAGGATGAACAAGATCACGGCGCTGAACGTCTTTCGCCGGGTGGTGGAAATGGGCACCTTCAGGGCGGCGGCGGACGACCTGCGCCTCTCCCAGGCGGCGGTCAGCAAGAACATCAACGAGCTGGAAGTCTTTCTCGGCATTGCGCTGATCAACCGCACCACAAGGCGGCTGAGCGTCACCGAATCGGGCATGGCCTATTACGGCCAGATATGCGCCGTGCTGGACAGCCTGGAGGCCGCCGACCAGTCCATCATGGCCGCCTCCTTCACCCCCAGGGGCAGGCTGAGGATCGGCATGCCCATGTCCTACGGGCTGATCCGGCTCAACCCCCTTGTCTGCGAATTCCAGCGCCGCTATCCGGAAATCGGCATCGAGGTGATCCTGAGCGACGCCTACATGGATCTGGTGGATCAGGGGCTGGACGTGGTGATCCGGGGGGCTGGCACCCTGGAGGACTCCACCCTGCGCGCCAAACCCCTGTGCGAGGTGCAGCGAGTGCTCTGCGCCGCCCCCGACTACCTGAAGGAGGCGGGCCAACCCGCCCACCCGGCGGATCTCAAGGGCCACAACTGCCTGCGCTACAGCCTCTCCTCCTCCCCCAACAAGTGGTTCTTCACCCGGGACGCGGAGAGCGTGGCGGTGGAGCTGCCCCCCGCCCGCTTCTGCGCCAACAACGGCATCGCCCTGAAACAGGCTGCGGTGCAGGGGCTCGGGGTGATCCTGGTACCGGATGAATTCGTGTCGAACGACCTGTCGGACGGCACCCTGGTCAGACTGCTCCCCGACTGGCAACCCGACCCCCACGCCCTGTTCGCCGTCTACCCCTTCCACAAGGAGCAGTCCCGCAACGTGCGGCTCTTTATCGAATTTCTCGTCAAGGCGTTTCAGTTGCGGTGAGCCTGACGGGCGAGCCTGGAGTTTGTACCTGCTGGAACCCGCCTGCATGTAGGTTCGATTAGCGAAGCGTCATCGGACTTTCGCGGAATCAATCGCTCCCTCTGGCTACAGTCCGTCGTCCAGGATGACGCCCCCTGCCTGTGTTGCCGATGTATCAGCAAATAGCCGCCTGCCAAGCTGGCGGATCAGCAGCAGCGGCGCCAGCAGGGTGAGCAGCAGCCAGTGGGAGTGAGGCAGAACAAAGGTTCGGATTATCTCGTGAGGCAGCCAGGTCGATGCGGTTGCCGTCATAAAGGCGAGGTCATAGGTCTGCCACAACCAGAGCCCGGCAAAGAGCGGCAGCAACAGCGGGCGGGGCGTCAGCAAAAACAGGGGCCAGAAGGCGCAGGTGAGTACGGCGCTGAATTCCAGCATGGTCGGGATCAGCTCAGCCAAGGTATGCCTTGGGGAGAAGCCGCCCCATTGAAGGAAAGTATCCTCGGCCAGTGCAGGCCACCAGGATGCGTATTGGAACAGGGTAAACGAGATCATAAACAGCAAGCTGGTCAGCAGTGCCAGCGCCGCTTTTCGCAACAACCACAACCCCAGCCGTCGCAGTGTCGGCATCCACTTAGACATCAATGACTCCCATCTGGTGACGGGGCAGTATGCCTTGGCTGGTTTCAGCGTCAAAGCGGTACGCCATGCCCGTTAATTGTTGAAATATTGAATCCCGTCACATCACCATCAACCTGAGCGGTTGCGTACCCGCAAGGCCCCATGCGAACCTTTATTTTCCTTTCTTCCAACCAAAACAGAGGGCGCCGGGCAGCCGCATCTCTTACATGTTGGAGAACGATACCACCCTGACCCTCAGCGCCGAGGCGGGTAAAAACTACTACGTCTGGCAGGAGGTCAAGATGGGCCTGCTGATGGCCCGCTCCAAGCTGAGTCAGGTCAGTGAAGAGGAAGGCAAGCAAGGGGTGATGGAGAGCAAGTTGGTTAAGTGATCGACAGAAAAGCAAGACGCAGTTTGTATGGAGATGGTATTCACCTGACAGTTGCCCACAAAAGGGAGTGGTCATACGGCTTCAAACCGGATAACAAAACGGTACCCCTACCGTGTTATCCGGAGTCACCGTATGACCACCAACGAGAAAGTAGCACGTCGTAAACTCAGCCTGCTAGAGCTCGCCAAAGAGCTCAATAACGTCAGCAAAGCCTGTAAGCTCATCGGCTACAGCCGCCAGCAGTTCTACGAGATCCGCCGTAACTACCAGACCTATGGGGCTGAGGGCTTGCTCGACAAACTCCCCGGCTGTAAAGGGGCGCATCCCAACCGGGTCGCTCCCGAGATTGAACAGGCCATCCTCGCTTACTCTCTCACCAGACCAACCCATAGCCCGCTGCGGGTCGCGCAAGAACTCGCTCTGCAAGGCATCAACGTCAGTGCGGGCGGTGTGCGTGGCGTGTGGCAACGTCACGATTTGCTCTCCAAACATGACCGCTTGTTGCGCCTCGAGAAAACCCATAGGGAGCAGACGATTGAGCTCAATGACGAGCAAATTCGCCTGCTCGAGCGCTTCAGCCCCGAGTTCCGCGAACGCCAGATAGAGGTCCACTACACCGGGGAACTGGTGGCGGTCGACACCTTCTTCGTCGGTGCACTCAAGGGGGTAGGCAAGGTGTATCTGCAAACCGTGCTCGATTGCTACAGCCGCCACGCCTGGGGACGGCTCTACACCAGTAAGCTGCCGGTGACGTCGGTCCATGTACTCAACGAAACGGTGCTGCCGTTCTTCGAAGCCCATGAGGCACGGGTCTATACCATCTTGTCGGACAACGGGCGCGAGTTCTGTGGGCGCCCTGACCATCATCCCTACGAGCTGTTCCTGCAACTGGAGGGGATTGAACACCGGACCACCAAGGTACGCAGGCCGCAGAGCAACGGCTTTATCGAGCGGCTGCATCGTACCCTGCTGGATGAACACTTCCGTATCAAGGGGAGGACAACCTGGTATGAGTCGGTAGAGCAGATGCAGACAGACCTGGATAGCTACCTGGAGCACTACAACCGACATTCCGCACCTGATTTAGGAATAAATTTGCCGATAGCGCTCACCCAATACCTCCAAAATGATCTGCTGGTCTCCTGTTAGCTCCGTTACTTGTGGCGGAGCTTCTCCCAGTCGATATTCATG